>NZ_JVRR01000121.1 GCF_001070715.1 Streptococcus pseudopneumoniae | reverse complement strand
GGGAACAAACCCTTTACCCAGCAACCTGAGCGAGCCATCAGCCAAGCAGATCAACTGCTAGACTACAAAAGCTGGTCCGAGGAGGACAGGAAAATGTTTAGTGAACAACGCAGACGCGAAGAACAAGCCTTGTTAGCACATGACTATGCCTTGGAACAAGCTGAGGAAAAAGGTTTAGAACGTGGTCGCGCAGAAGGTATTGAACAAGGTTTAGAGCGTGGACTTGAACGTGGGAAAGTTGAAGGAAGGGAAGAAGGAAAACTCTTTGCCTTCTTAGATATGGTCCGCCAAGGTCTTCTGACTTCGGAGGTTGCCAGCCAGCAATTAGGTATGTCAGTAGCTGAGTTTGAGGCACTATTGGAAACGATTTGATGTATTAACATAACATAAAAGAACGCGGGCTTGGACTGGTATTTGTATACTCAATAAAAAATCAAATAGCACATTAGAAATATAGTTGCAGTTTTCTAAAAATCCAACTTTGAGGTTGTGTGGATAGAACTGACGAAGTCAGCTCAAAACACAGTTTTGAGGTTGTGGATAGAACTGACGAAGTCAGTAACATATAGACCCGAGAAGGAAAAGGTGATGTAGTTCGAAGAAATTTTAGAAGAGTATTATGGTAAACTGAATCTGGAATAGTACATTACAGCTTCTAAAATATTGTTATAAATTGATTTGAATTCCAAAATCAAACTATTCAATTCTTATTTCATTTTGCTATAAAATCTAAGATAAGACCTGTACTAGGTAAATAAAAATCTCTATACTATCTGAAAGTGAAGATTACTCACTGTAAGATAGCATAGAGTCTTTTGTTGTAGTTAATACTCTTCGAAAATCTTTTCAAACCACGTCAACGTCGCCTTGCCGTACTCAAGTACAGCCTACGGCTAGTTTCCTAGTTTGCTCTTTGATTTTCATTGAGTATAAATTATCCTACCCATTCGCCGTTGTAATTGACACGATAGCCATCAGGGGTAGTCGTATTGATTGCTAGGGCGCCAGAGTTATAGGCATAGTACCATTTGCCAGATACCTTCATCCAGCCTGTTTTCATAGCGCCTGAGCCGTCGAGATAGTACCAACTACCGTCTTTTACCCAGCCTGTTTGCATCCAACCTGCATTGTCAAAGTAATACCAAGTTCTATTTATTTTTTCCCAGCCATTAGATGTGTACGAGCCGTCATTGTGTTTGAACCACCAACGTCCGTTTGATTGAATCCAACTTCCGAAATATTGGGAATGATTAGTTGAACCCTTATTTTTATTTTTATGATTTCCGATTGCCTTCAAGTCTTTGTCAAAAAGATTCGCCTTAGTCGCAAATGTTTGAGTCTGAGAAGAATTTGCTTCTGTGTATTGAATAGCCTTTCCATAACTACCAGCTAGTTCTTCAGAGCCACCAGATGATGTTCCGAAACTTTGTGCAACGGTAACCCATCCATTTTGGGTGACAGGATTTTCAAAAGCTGCAAGCCCCATATAGGTCAATTTTGGGTTAATTAAGGATTTATAGTGTCCAGTTTGACCTGTAACACTGACACCACTACGAGATTTGACGTAATCTGCTTTTTCCTTATACCATTGATTAATAGCTGTCATAAATCCGTCATAGTTCCAAGCCAAGTTTTCTGCTAGGGAGAAATTTCCTGTAGGCCAAGCGCTCCAAATGTCCTTACTAGACAAGCGTGTGTGATCAATAGTGATAGAAGCTTCTGCTGCACGAACGAAGGCTGTTTTTTCTAGTGCAGTTGACCATTTGATAGGAACATAGCTAGTAACTAGACCTTCATCTGCTGCCTCTTTTCGAATGGCATTGATACGTTCTAAGATAGCCTGCTTATCTGGAGTTAAGAAAGTCCCTTCAATTCCAACTAAGCTAGTACCGGCAGAAGTACTAGTTACCTCTGAGTTCAAGATATGATAAGACTGACCATTGATTTCTTGAGTGGAAACCAGCCTATCATTAGCAGCAACGGATTGTGGTGCAAGACTTCCAGCTCCTAACAATGAAAGTGCTAGAACTGTAGCAAGTGTAAAGGCTTTAGCTTTTTGGTTCATTTTATCTCCTCCTATTTTTATTATAACATCTCCCTTGTACATAGTAAATCCAAATATAAAGTAGAAACCAGATACACAGATTTTACTTTTTTCAGTGATTTAAAAAATAAGATGTATTAGCAGTTTTTGTCATATTTGATTGCATTTAGTGTATAATATAAAGAGAAAGTTATAATAAAAATTCCTTCATCAAGGAAGTCAAAGAACTCAATAACACAGGGATTCCATTCCCCTAGAAAGGTTAAATAAATGAAATCATATAAGAAATTTACGATTCTTGCTCTAGCTCTTCTTGGATTTACTAGCCAAACAGTTCTAGCTAATGATGCTAGTCATCCTACGAATAACTCTATCGCTAGTTCAACTACTAGCTCTGCAAGTACTTCTCAAGCAGCTACAGAAAACCAGCCAACTCTTCCTACTGAGTCTAAGCTACAAACTGGTTGGGTAAAAGAAGATGGGAAGTGGACTTATTATAGTCAAACGGGTGTCAAATTTACAGATACTCTTTATGAAGGCTACCTATTTGATAAGAATGGTTACTTACTTGAAAATAGCTGGTATCAGATGGCTAACAAGTGGTACTACGCCAATGGCTCAGGAAAATATCTGTCTAACCAATGGAGTCAAATCAATGGTAAGTGGTATGCATTTGATCAAAATGGTACCATGATGGCTAATACCTGGAAGGGAAATTATTATCTGAAGTCCAGTGGAGCTATGGCAGATAAAGAATGGGTGTACGATCCTAACTACTCTAGCTGGTTTTATCTCAAGTCAGGTGGGCACTATGCTGAACAGCAATGGGTTGGCTCTTACTATCTAAAATCTGGTGGCTACATGGCTCACAAAGAGTGGATTTATGATCAAGATTATAAAGCTTGGTATTATCTTAAAGAAGATGGCGTTTATGTCACTGGAACTTATACGATTGATGGAAGTAGCCATTTTTTCAAAGATAATGGTAAATGGGTGCAAGAACTTCCAAAAGGATTTGAAAAGGGGCACTATAGTAAGACTATTTTCCTAGATCCTGGGCATGGTGGACGTGATTCGGGTGCTTACTATTATGGAATAGCTGAAAAAGATTTGAATCTACAGGTCTCTCGTAAATTACGGAAACGTTTAGAAGAATTGGGCTATACAGTTTTAACATCTCGTGATAGTGATGTGGATGTTGACTTTGTGACAGAGCGTTCTCGTATGGTAAATAAAACGAATGCAGACTTCTTTATTAGTATTCATTTTAACGCTACTGGGAATGACACAACACTGAATCTGGGAATACAGACTTATTCTTATAAGGAAGAAGTGGGTTATCCGAGCAAGATTAACCAGTACTGGCATAATAATCCAGACCGTATAAGTGAAAGTAATCGTTTGGCCGCTGACCTTCATTCATCTCTCTTGACTGAGACAGGAGCTAGAGATGCTGGACTTTTGCAAGCCACCTTCGCTGTTCTTCGTGAGACTGCGAAACCTGCTGTGTTATTAGAGTTGGGTTATATGGATAATCCAGAAGAAAACCAACGAATTCGTAGTGACCAATACCAAGATAAGTTGGTTGAAGGTATTATTAAAGGAATTCAAAAATATTACGCTGGAAATTAAGAAACTAGATCAAACTAAGCTTTGGAGATTTTCCTAGGCTTAGTTTTTTATTGGTAAGGTTGCTCACAACATTAAATTGTCTGAAAATTTATTGAAAAATGAGTGAAAACATGGTATAATGAAACGTAAAATTAATTCAGGTATCCTGAACCAATAGGAGTATACAATGAAAAAACTAGGTTTTGTCCTTTTATCTTCAGCCTTGCTATTGACAGCATGTGCAGTCCGTTTTGAAAAATCAGCAGATACAACCGATTCATCTAAGGTGACAGCCTTGTCTGAAGACAAGCAGAAAATGCTTGATAAGGCCACTGCTGAATATAAGACTTTTGTACAAGAGCAAATCGATAAACTGTTGACAGATACGGAAGGCTTTGTCAAACTTTTGAAAGAAGGTAAGTTAGAAGAAGCTAAGAAGGTTTATCCACTGATTCGTATGTCTTATGAGCGTTCAGAACCAATTGCCGAGAGTTTTGGTGAGTCAGATGTCAAGATTGACTTCCGTTTGGCAGACTACATGGACGAAAACAAGACAGAAGAAGGATGGTCTGGATTCCATCGTATCGAGCGTATTCTTTGGGAAGACAATACAACTAAAGGGACTGAAAGCTATGGCGATCAGTTGGTCAATGATATCAAGGAATTGAAAGCTAAGATTGCAACTGTTGATGTGGACTACAAGGTTATGCTGACTGGGGCAGTTGACTTGCTTAACGAAGTGGCAACAAGCAAGATTACAGGGGAAGAGGAAATTTATTCTCACACAGACCTGTATGACTTCCGTGCCAATATCGAAGGTGCTGAGAAGATTTTCCAACTTTTTAAACCTTTACTTGAAAAATCAGACGCTAATCTAGTTAAAGAATTAGAAGCAGACTTCAAGTCTGTCAATGATTTGTTGGACAAACACATGACCGACAAGGAACACTACAAGCTCTATACTGATTTGACAAAAGAAGATACCAAAGAATTGTCAGAAGCTGTGACAAAACTTGGTGAACCTCTGTCACAAATGGGTAAATTTCTTAGTGGAGAATAAGAGTCATGACTGAAAAAGACGAAAAGTTTTTTGAGAAGAAAATGGACCGTCGAGAATTTCTAAAAAAAGCAGGGATTGGAGGGGCTGGTTTAGCGATAGGACTCTCTGGTGCTTCTGCTTTTTTCGCACCTAAGCTAGGAAGTCAGGAAAAAATCTCGTACGGAAATGAAAAAATTGCTTTTTATGGTAAGCATCAAGCAGGGATTAGTACGCCCATGCAAAAGAATATCTATTTTGTTGTCTTGGATTTGCATACGACGGATAAGGATAAGATTATCCAGCTATTCAAGGATTGGACGGATTATAGTGCCAAGTTGGTCGAAGGGGAACTGGTCAAAAAAGATGGCCAGAATACTCTCTTGCCTCCGAGCGACACTGGTGAAACAGTGGGGCTCAATCCTCATCGTTTGACACTAACCTTTGGTGTGTCTGCAAGTTTCTTGAAAAAGATGAACTTGGAAAACAAGCGTCCTCAAGTGTTCAGAGATTTACCGCCTTTTCCTAAAGAGCAATTGCGTGAAAAATATACAGGTGGAGATATTGTCATCCAGGCCTGTGCCGATGATGAGCAGGTTGCCTTTCACGCTATTCGCAATCTCATCCGTAAGGGGAGAAATGCAGTGACCCTTCGTTGGAGTCAGTCTGGATTTGCAGCTATCGGGGATCGAATGGAGACTCCGCGGAACCTCTTTGGTTTTAAGGATGGAACAGCAAATCCAACCAAGGAGCAAGACTTTGACCGCGTTATCTGGGCTGATAGTAAGGACTGGATGGAAAATGGTTCTTATATGGCGGTTCGTCGGATTCAGATGTTTTTAGAGACTTGGGATCGCACTAGTCTTGAAGAACAAGAAAATACCTTTGGTCGTTACAAGGAAAGTGGCGCCCCCTTTGGTAAGAAAAATGAGTTTGATGAAGTGGATTTGAGTCTCTTACCTGATGATTCGCATGTTCGTTTGGCTAAGGAAGTGGATAAGCCCCTTTTGCGTCGTTCTTATTCTTACTCAGATGGAATTGATGAAAAGACTGGTCAGTTTGATACGGGCTTGCTTTTCATTTCTTTCCAGAAGGATCCTGATAACTTTGTCAAGGTTCAAACCAATCTAGGTGCTACTGATAAGATGAATGAATACATCACTCACATCGGTAGTGGACTTTTTGCTTGCTTTGGTGGTGTGGAGAAAGGAGGTTACATTGGTCAGAAATTATTGGAAGGCTAAAAGCTGGTTACTAGTTTTAGCTTTGTCACTTTTAATTCTTTCTCCAGTAGGTGCCCAAGAAAGTCTGAGTTCTTACTTTGTGAAAATCACAGATGCTTCTAAAGCGGTCAAAAACGGCAATCAGTCGGAGGCCCAGAAACTCGTTACGGAGATGGCATCAGACTTCGAAAGAGTAGAAAATAAGGATTCTGAGGCTGGTAAGGTTGTTAAGAAAAAGTTAGCTCTATCTGGAGAGATCACTGAAGACAAACTCACAGAACTTTCTGCAGCCTTATTAGCCTTTGAAAAAGAACAAAATCCTGTTGACCTAGATGCGGAAAAGGAAAAACTGGTCAACCGTCTAAGTCCTCGTTTTGAAGCCTTGGAGCAGGCCATTGCCTCCAAAGATTTGGAAAAGGTCCGTGAAGCCTTTAAGAAAATGAATTCCACTTGGACCATCAATGAAAGTGTGGTTCGTGACAATAGTACGGCTCATTATGGACGTGTTGAAACAGCTATTTCCTTCCTACGTAGTAGCATGGAAACTGAGCCTACAGATTTCAACTCCATCCAGACTTCCTTTGAGGACTTAAAAAAGGCCATTGATGATTTTGTAAGCGGAAAAGAAGTCGCAGAAGCATCTTCTGATTTAAGTCTCAAAGACGGTATTGCTCTTTTGAAGAAAGCTTTGGAACAATTCCAAGCTGGTGATCCATCATCAGGAGCAGCTAATATGAAGGAATTCATCACTATCTGGCCAACGATTGAGAGCTCTGTTAGCACGACCAATCCTTCCCTCTATACACGAGTGGAAAGCGAAAGCCCTGTGATTATGGTCAAGGGAAGTGAGAAGGACTACCAAGAAAAATTAGAAAAACTGATTGCAGATTTATCACAAATTGATACCAGCGCACGTTACAATGCCTTTGATGCTATGCTGATTCTCCTAAGAGAAGGTGTAGAGGCTCTTTTAATTGTCATGACCTTGGTGACGACCTTGAAAGCAGCCAAGATGCGTAAAGGGCTCAAGTGGGTTTATGGTGGTGCTATCATAGGAATCGTGGCCAGTCTTATCATTGCTTTCATCCTGCAAATTGCTTTTCCAGCAGTCACATCAGGCTCCAATCGTGAAATCATCGAAGGAGCAGTGGGAATTTTTGCAGTTGCTATGATGATTTTGATTGGAATCTGGCTCCACAGCAAATCCTCGGTCAAAAAATGGAATACCTTTATGGAGTCACAAATGGAAACAGTGACCAAAACAGGCTCCTTTATTTCCATGTTTGCCCTCAGTTTTCTAGCTGTTTTCCGTGAGGGAGCAGAAACCATTCTCTTTTATGTTGGGATTTTACCAAGGATTTCCAGCTTTGAATTTGTATTGGGCATTTCACTTGCCTTGCTGGTTCTGGTAGTTATTGCCATCGTGATGAACAAGGCCAGTCAATTCTTCCTACCACATAAGGTCTTCTTTATCCTGACTTGGATGATTTATGCCCTAGCCTTCAAGATGCTGGGAGTTAGTGTCCATGCTCTTCAGTTGACCAATATGGCACCAAATCACTTGTTGACAGGATTTCCAACGATTGATTTGCTTGGAATTTATCCAAGTTGGGAAGGCTTGGTTAGCCAGCTAGTCTTTGTTATTATTGTCTTGATTGTCACTTTCAGACAGGGTGAAGAATAAATGGATAGAAAAGAATTGACAATGGTTGAACATCTGGTAGAATTTAGAAAGAGATTATTGGCTGTGGTCATTTGTTTCTTTTTGGTATTCTGTGTCTCTCTGCTTTTTGCAGACCAGATTTACCAGTATGTGACCCAAGCTTTTCAGCAAAAGTTGATTGTTTTAGGGCCTAATGATATTTTATGGATTTACATACGTTTGGCTAGTCTGATGGCCATTACCATCACACTACCTTACACGGTGTATCATATTTGGTCTTTCATCAAACCTGGTTTAAAGAAGGAAGAAGCTAGAGCGATTTTTGCCTATATTCCAGCTAGTTTCCTTTGTTTTCTAGTTGGACTGGCTTTTGGTTTTTACTTTGTAACACCAGCCTTACTTCAGGTTTTATTAGGGTTGGGAGAAGGACTATTTGAAACGCAGTTAACAGCCCAAAATTATCTGTCCTTTGTTTTTCAAACGACCTTGCCCTTGGCTCTGATTTTTGAATTGCCAGTTATCATTGCCTTTTTGACGTCGATTGGAGTCATTGGACCAGAATTATTGATTGCTTATCGCCGATATGCCTATTTTATCTTATTGGTACTTGCAGTTATCTTAACACCAGCTGACTTTGTCAGCGATTTGGCAATGACTGCCCCCTTGATATTACTCTATGAATTAAGTATTGCTATTAGCAAACACATTATGAAACGCAAGCAGAAAGGAGAGAGGAATGGGAATCTTACGTGATATTGGAGCACCAGGATTGATTATCATCGTTTTAGGAGCTCTCTTGATATTTGGACCAAAACGATTGCCTGAACTAGGCGAGTCAATCGGTAAAATGCTATCTGAATTTAAAAAAGCAGTTAAAGGAGCTGAAAATCAAGATAAGGAAGACTAAACCTTGTCTAATAAAAAACTTTGTACTCTGGAAGCCATTGTGTGGCTAGCTAGAGTGCAAAGTTTTTTTATTTTTTAGTTAAAATGAAGACTGTGTTCCTTATAAGTACAAGGTTATTAAGAGAGTGGTGGACATTAAAATGATGATTTTGAGTTTTTGTTATTTTTGCTTTGTAGCAAGGTAACATAGTCACTTTTGGTGTGGAATAAGTGGGAAAGAAAAACAGTTCTTTGAGTTTGGTCGATAAAGTAAAGCAAGATATACTGACCGATAATTTTTCCTCGCGTAGGGTACTTACTGTTGATTTTTAGTCCTATTTTTTCATCTGCATCAAAGCCAGCTTCAGGAAAAGTTTCTAAACTTTTTAAGCCGTCTAAAATTTTGGCTACAGTATTCTTAGCCGACTGGGGTGATAAAAGAACAGTGCTGATGTAGTTATGGATACTGTCAATTGCCTGACTCACTTCAGTAGATAGAATCACTTTATAAGTCATATCGTAGCCTCATGTCATCTAGGGAAGTTCCTTGTCCGGATTCATATTCTCTTAAGGCGCGTTCAGATTGGGCTTGTAGCTCCTGAATCAATCGTTCACGGTGTAAATCTTCTGCAGTTTTTATTGGCAAATCCTGTTCGAGAACAATCTGCTCGATAAAAAGACTAATAGCATCCGTCATAGTCATTCCTTTTTCCTTGATGATAGCTCTAGCTTGTTCCATTGATGACTCGTTGATTTTAAAATTGTATTGCTTAGTAAGTGATGTAGCCATGATATATCTCCAATCTATACGATATATAGCTAGTATATATCTTTTATATTTTTTAGGCAAGAAAAAAACTTTGTACTCTGGAAACCATTGTGTGGCTAGCTAGAGTGCAATTTTTTTGATACTAAATGAAAATCAAAGAGCAAACTAGGAAACTAGACGCAGGTTGCTCAAAACACTGTTTTGAGGTTGCAGATGGACGTTGACGTGGTTTGAAGAGATTTTCGAAGAGTATGAGTTTGAAACATGAAAACAGTAGTAGATTTGAAGAAACAAAAAAGAACAGCTGAAACTGTTCTTTTTATCATTATTTGAGACCGTATTTTTTGTTGAAACGATCCACGCGTCCATCTGCTTGAGTGAACTTTTGACGTCCAGTGTAGAATGGGTGTGAGTCTGATGAAATTTCCACACGGATCAATGGGTAAGTTTCGCCTTCAAACTCAACTGTTTCGTTAGAGCGTTTTGTTGAACCGCTAAGGAATTGGTAACCAGTAGTTGTGTCCATGAAGACAACTGGGCGATATTCTGGATGGATATCTTTTTTCATTTTGCAATATTTCCTTTCTGCCATGGTCTCTTTGCGAGCCATAGATTGTTACCATACTAGTCTATCAGATTCTGAAAAGTTTGGCAAGTATTTTATCAGTTTTTAAGCAAGTTTTTTAACTTTTGGTAGATGATTTCGTTTTCCTCTAGGCTATAGGAATTAGCACCACTTGCTAGAGGGTGGCCTCCACCATCATGTTCCTTGGCGATTTCATTGATAGGATGTATTTTACTGCGTAAGCGGACACGGTAGTGGCCGTCAGCCTGCTCCACAAAAATTCCCCAGAGACTGACGCTGTCAATCCGACCAGGAGCTCCTACAATAGCGGCAGTTTCAGCATCGGTGACATTGAATCGTTTTAAGATTTCCTGACTCAGGATAACGCGCGCTGCACCATTTTCATCCACTTCCAGATGGTCGTAGATGTAGCCTTGAAGTTTTGCAATTTTGTAGCTCATAGTGTCCATTTTGCGGGTGAGAGCCGCAAAGTCAAAGTTCTGTTCTCTCAGAGAGGCAGCTAGATGGAGGGTGCGTGCAGTTGTAGAAGGATAGAGGAAGCGACCTGTATCACCAACAATTCCAGCAAAGAGCAACTCAGCAGCGCGATCTGACAAGGCTAGTTGGGTTGTTTGGGCAAATAGGGTAATCATCTCGCTAGCGCTACTTGAACTAGTGTCCACCCAAGATAGGTCGCCGTATACATCATCATTTGGATGGTGGTCAATCTTAATGAGAAAATCACCTTGACTATAGCGCTTATCATCGATACGAGCAGTATTGGCCGTATCACAGACGATGACAAGGGCTCCTTGGTAGGCACTATCTTCAACAAGATCCATTTCAGCCATCCAAGTAAGAGTTGGTTCATCAAAACCAACTGCCTTGATAGTTTTTGCTGGGAAATGATGTTTGAGAAGAGCTTTCAAGCCCACTTGACTTCCCAAGGCATCAGGATCTGGTTTCATATGACGGTGAATGATAATCGTGTCGTATTCTTTGATTTTTTCTAAAATTTGATGGCAAATTTCCATAAATAACCTCAATTCTTTCTCATTTCATTGTAGCACAAGAATTTTTATTTTTAAAATGAAAAAGATGTGATATAATGGAGAAAGATAAATTGAGGAGGACGATATGGCATTAGCAAAAATTGTATTTGCCAGTATGACCGGTAATACCGAAGAAATTGCAGATATTGTAGCAGACAAATTACGTGACTTGGGCTTGGATGTCGATGTTGATGAATGTACAACTGTTGACGCTTCAGACTTCTTGGAAGCAGACATCGCTATCGTTGCGACCTATACTTATGGTGATGGTGAATTGCCAGATGAGATGATGGACTTCTACGAAGACCTAGCAGACCTCAACTTGAATGGCAAAATCTACGGAGTGGTTGGTTCAGGTGACACCTTCTACGATGAATTTTGTAAGGCTGTTGATGACTTTGATCGTGTCTTTGTGTCAACAGGAGCAGAAAAAGGTTCAGAGTGTGTCAAAGTTGATCTCTCTGCTGAGGAAGAAGACATTGAACGCTTGGAACAATTCGCAGAAGAATTGGCTGCTAAAGTAGGATAAGCATAAACGTGCGCTGATGCAATCAATCAGTGCATTTTTCTTATCGAGAGTTGGGATTTTACTAGCCTATTTGGTGGCTTTTTGATACAATAATTCAAATAAAGGAGGAGACTGTATGGATTTAGATAGTATTCGTCAAGAAATTGATCAAATAGACGACCAAATTGTCAAACTGTTAGAAGAAAGAATGCAATTGGTTGAGAGTGTAGTTGCCTATAAGAAGGCTTCAGGGAAACCGATTTTAGATACCAAGAGAGAAGCAATTATCTTTGAAAAGGTTAGGAGTCGTGTAGAGGACAAGCACTATCAAGAGACTATTGTAGCGACTTTTTCGGACATACTCAAACGTTCGCGTGATTATCAGGATCAAAATATCAAATGAAAAAAGAACAATTTTATCCGCTAGGGATTTTTCTAGCTGCCATGGTGGGTGGACTTGTCCGCTATCTAGTTTCCATTTGGTTACCAGCCAGCCCAGATTTCCCCTTGGGCACCCTTCTTGTTAACTATCTAGGCATTTTCTGCTTGGTGTATCTTGTTAAGGGCTATTTAGTCTATAAGGGAACTAGTAAGGGCTTGGTTCTAGCACTGGGGACGGGTTTTTGTGGAGGTTTGACAACCTTTTCTAGTCTCATGCTTGATGCTGTAAAACTGCTTGATACAGGGCGTTATCTTAGTTTGGTTCTGTATTTACTTTTGAGCATCGGAGGAGGCCTGCTCTTGGCTTACTATTTGGGGAGGAAGAAATGGTAATCATCTATCTTGCAATTGCTTGTGGTTTCGGAGCCCTAGTAAGGTATTTCTTTTCCCGCTATAATCAAACTTCTACATTGCCACTCGGAACGCTTATAGCCAATCTTTTGGGTTGTTTTTTGATTGGTTTATGCTACAATCATGTTGAGTCTAAGGAAGTCTATGCTATTTTAGCAACTGGATTTTGTGGAGGTCTGACGACTTTTTCGACCTTGAATGACGAACTCCAAAGGTTGCTAAGTGATAAGAAGGTATTTTATTCTTATTTAGCTTTGACCTACCTAGGTGGTTTAGTTGCGATTTTTTTAGGAATTCTGCTATAAATTTCTTTACTTTTTTGTGGAAATTTGGTAAACTGTATCTTGTGTGTAATGGACGCACAAAAATACAGTTTATCCGCTGAGGAAGGTTCCTCAAGATTGACAAAGATAGGAGAATAAAATGAATCCATTAATCCAAAGCTTGACTGAAGGTCAACTTCGTACAGATATCCCATCATTCCGTCCTGGTGACACTGTTCGTGTACACGCGAAAGTTGTCGAAGGTAACCGTGAACGTATCCAGATTTTTGAAGGTGTTGTTATCGCACGTAAAGGTGCTGGTATCTCAGAAAACTACACAGTTCGTAAAATCTCTAACGGTGTAGGTGTTGAGCGTATCTTCCCAATCCACACTCCACGTGTTGAGAAAATCGAAGTTGTTCGTTACGGTAAAGTACGTCGTGCGAAATTGTACTACTTGCGTGCTCTTCAAGGTAAAGCAGCTCGTATCAAAGAAATCCGTCGTTAATTCGACTAAAAAACTCTGCTTTTTCAGCAGGGTTTTTATCTAGCTCCCTTAGTTCAATGGATATAACAACTCCCTCCTAAGGAGTAGTTGCAGGTTCGATTCCTGCAGGGGGCATATATAGAAATGTAAAGAAAGACACAGAAAATTTAAAGTGTTTATTTAAAGACAATTATCACAATTTCATTTTAAAAAATAATTTAGTATTTTTTTCCTTTTTGACCAAATTTTGCTCAATGATTACAGAATAAAGTGGATCAGGAAACTGGTCTATTTTGTTTTGTATTTAATAATTAAAAAAAGTTGAAGTGTCTTACTCAAGGTGATACAATAGATATACAGAATAAATCAAGGAGAAATGCTGTGTCACAAATTGCTGTAAGAGTAGATGATGAATTGAAAAAAGAAGCGACTGCAATTTTTAATGAGTTGGGGTTGGATATGTCAACTGCTGTGAAGTTATTTTTGAAGCAAAGTGTGTTGACAAGAAGCATTCCTTTTGATGTTAAACTTGATTCTGAGTAAGGTGAAATAAAAGTGTGGATAGATATAATCTAAAGGGGTTCAGTTATGGTTTATACAATAGATCAGATAAAGGAAAAAATTTTTCCTGTTGCTAAACAATATGATTTATCTAAAATTTATCTATTTGGCTCTTATGCTAGGGGCGAAGCTGATGAAAAGAGTGATGTTGATATTGCTTTGGAGTTAGATGACGATTCAGTATATTTTGATGTATATGGTAGGCTCTTAACTGTTTTTGATGGTGCTGTAGATATTTTATTAGTAAGTGATTTACTTGCACCAAAGACGAATATTGGGAAGTTAGTTAAGAAGAATTTTTTAAATGATAGAGAGGTTATTTATGAGAAGTCAATCTCTTGAAACTGATATAGCCTATTTGAAGGATATGGTTTTATATCTTGATAAGGCTGTTGCTGTTTTGGATAAAGCAAGAAGATATAATTTACCTTTAGATGATGATATGGTAGTTGATTCTATTGCTATGAATTTAGGACAAGTAGGAGAACAGTTATCGTTAGGCAAATTGTCAGAGGAAGTAAAACAGAAGTATTCAGATAGGATAAACTGGATTCAGATAAAAGGTTTTAGAAATTTTATTTATCATAACTATTCAAATTTGAATTTTAAAATTGTAGAGGGTATATTGAAGGAATCTGTTCCCAAAACGAAAGAATCTTTATACTCGATTATAAGAGAATTAGAAGGTGAATCATAAAATAGAAAATATTATTTTTCAGAAAGACAAACTATAAGGACGTATGGAAGATTTGCTAGAAATCTACAAATTTTGTTCCTCAAAAAACGAATACTTTCATAAGAGAAATTATTATTGATGAAGATTTAATATCTGTATTGGATGCATTGAAAGAGGAACAAGATAAGGTTCTTTATAATCGTGAAGAATTAAAGAAATATGATTTGGTCTTTTGTGATAGAAGGTATAAACTTTCTACAAATTATGGATTGAATAAATGCTTGAAAGTATTTTTATCCGAGCTTGGGATAGGTAGTCAAACCATGATAGCAACAGCAGGAAGGTATATTTGCGGTTCATATTTATTATCAAAAGGTGTTGATATATGGGCTGTTTCAAGATTACTAAGGCATAAAGATATACAACAAATTATTCAAGCTTACGGACATACTCTAAAAGAGGGTTATTGATAAAGAGTATGATTTTGTAAGAGAATGAATGTTAGTAAAAGGATAAAATAATTTTGATCAATTTAATAGGAAAAATAAGGACTTCCTTTATTAGAATGTCCTTATTTTTATTATGGAATTGGACAAATGAGGTTAAGGTTCAGCTCTATGAACTTAGAAAGCAAGTACAAAGTTTTAAACAGCTTTCAAAAAGATTGGGTGTGGATTTTTGGGGCTAAGGTATGTGATAAAATGAATTGATTGTTATGAAATAGAGAGCCTAAAAAATGGGGAAAATCGTTATTATTGCCCTGAATTTGATATGTTGTAAAAGACTATTTGTGGTCTGTTAAATATATTAATAACAAAATCTGAATATGATAGTCTAATATCTAATCCATTTCAAGTTAATAAGTTTATCAATCGTTTGAGTAAGGAAATTTCAAAAGAAGAAGGGATAGGTTTTCAAAGGTAACCTATCTGGTCATTGTTTATATATAATTTGTATCTTTTGGTTTATTAATTTGTATTTAAAATTTAATCATGTTACAATTGAAATTGAAATCAAATAGAAAAGGAAAATGCAAACGTGGGCACACTATTGGCAACAAGATTAAAAAATAGACGAAAAGAATTAAAAATGTCTCAGCGAGAATTGGCTTAGGGGATATGTAAACAGGGACAGATTAGTCGATTAGAGAATGGAGAATTTACTCCAGGAGCAGACTTTTTATATGCTCTGTCTAAGAAGTTAAAAGTTAGTATAGATTATTTTTTTAATGAGCAGATTGGAGAGGAGATTGATGAGCTATCAGAGTTTAAGAAGTTAGCCCAGACATTTATCACAAATCGAAATTATGAGTCTTTGAAATATATATATGAATTAGAGAGTGTAAAGGTACATCGCTTGTCTCTAGTAGATAAGTTTTATATGGAGTGGATAAAATCTCTTATAGATTTTTATTTCTATGGGCAAAAAGAGGAGTCTGTGGCAAGATTGGAGAAGGTACTGTCTCAGTTAAATGTAACTGACCTGTTCTACCTTCAAGTTTCAAATACTCTATTTAATTTTTATTATGATATTGAAGATTTAGAGAGCTTTAATGAAATTCGAGAAGAGTTAGAGTGTCAAGTAAATCAACTCAAGTTAAACACAATCGAAGAATTAAACCTTTCTATTAAATTTAATTATAATGTTTGTCGCTATCTATGGTTGCAGAATAATACTGAAGAGGCTATTACTAAAATCACAGATACGATAAAGCAATGTAAGACGTATAGAACAACATATCTTTTGGCTGATTTGTATTTATTGATGGGAAATGTCAGTAAGAATTTTTCTTCTAAAGTTGCAGTAAAAGATTACTTTGAAACGGCTTATTTCCTGTATAAGCTTGAGGGAAATATGTCAATGGCTCTTAAAATCGAGCATTACATTGCAGATATAACAGAATAGTAAAGACGATGTTCAATTAAGCATCGCTTTTTTAATCCAAAAAGATACAAAAAAGATACAAAAAAGATACAAATATGTATTTAATAAAAATAAATAAAAAATATTATCAAAAATGTTGACAGTATTATATTGAAGTGCTAAAATGAGTGCAAGAAAATACTAGGCTTTGTGTCTATAAAACATCACCAAAAACTTACTATAGACTGAGTGAATGTAAAGAGACTTCAGCCTTTGAAGAATTGAGAGGTAAAATTAATGAATGAATTAGAAGTTAGATTTGAACTCAACGATGAGAGAGATTATAATAATGCTATTTCATATTTAGAAAAATCTTATAAATTCAAGAGTGAAAATAAGCAAGTTGATGAATATTTTAAAACCAAAGGAAGAGAATTTGAAAATGATGAGGTAGGTAGCTTTATCTACAGAATTCGCCAAGAAGATGATAATAGAGCAAGTATTTTCACAAGAAAAGATACGATAAAACAAGGAATGTGGAGTGAAAGTGAAATAGAGTTGGAATCTGAAAAATTAGAATTTGTAAGGAATATCTTGCAAGATGGATTTTCAAATATTTTCACAATAAGTAAATATAGAAAGACATATCATGATGTATTAGAAAATAAAACGATTAATCTAGATAAGATTGATGGTCTTGGATTTTATCTTGAAATAGAGATTTTAGGAGATTTTTCAAAAGAAGATTATAATAATTTTTATGAGAAAATGTGCGGAGAGTTCTCGTTTTTAAATTCAAAAATAGAAACAAAGGGCTATGTCCAATTAATGAGAGAAAAAAATGGACGTAATTGAAATTATCAAATAGTCTTGTTGGGATTGTTTACTCAATTGCTGGATTTGGAAGTTTGATAGCAGTAACCTTTCTTTCTACTTTTTTGAATAAGAAGGATACCTTTATCTTAATGAATATATCAATGGCAACTATCCCACTTGTCATTATGGTAAGCGGAATAGTAGAAAATTGGATTTTTTTTGGAATTTGTTACTCAATTTTGAGTGGACTAATTACAATAGCTTCTGTATCAATTACAACAATACAGCAACAAGAAAGTACTGAGTATAATATTGGTAAAATACTTTCTAGTTCTTTTGTAATAGCTACCATTTTTGCTCCTTTTGGAGGGATACTGGCTGCTTATTTTAATTGGCTTTTAAACCCGAGATTAAGTCTAGTTATTTTGGGATTACTAAGTAGTTTATTGGTTATTCTTATAAAGAGTTATGAAAAAAAGCTAATTAAGAAAAGCACTGCAATATTTATAAAGGAAGATTAGTGAATCAATTATCATTAGAAAAAATAATATTAATTTGTAGTAAAATAAAAAATTGAAAAAGGTTTTACATAATGTACTACCTTTTTCAGATTTAATAATTATTAAGGGGATAGAACTAGAAACCAAAAATACTGAATCTTAAACTGCACCCCAAAAGTAAGATTTTTTCTGTCTAACTTTTGGGGTCAGTACATTATCTCTAACTTCTGGAGTGCTTTTTCTATATTCAAATTATTTTACAGTACCCATGTACGGATGGCATGGGCAACGCCGGATTCGTCATTTGTTTTAGTGATGTATTTGGCGATTTTTTTGATTTCTGGATTTCCGTTTTCCATAACAACGGGGTTACCAACGACTTCCAGCATGGCACGGTCGTTTTCTTCGTCACCGATAGCCATGGTTTCATCTTTGGTCAATCCGAGTTTTTCAGCTAGGTGAGTGATGGCTGAACCTTTATCCACATTCTTTTTAAGGAGTTCAAGGTAGAAAGGAGCAGATTTGTTGATGGAGTAGCTCTCATAAAATTCGGCTGGTATCTTTTCAATGGCAGCATCGAGAATCTCTGGTTCATCGATGAACATACATTTGACGATTTCCTTGTTAGCCATTTCTTCAGGTGTGCGGTAGAAGATGGGCATGCTGACGAGGGTTGATTCGTGCACTGTATATTTTCCGATATTGCGATTGGCAGTGTAGATACCGTCCTTGGTAATAGCGTGCATGTGGACACCGAGCTTACGACTGAGGAATTCCATATCCAGATAATCCTCATAGGTCAAGGATTCGCTGATAATCTCATGGCCAGTAGCAGTTTCTTGGACAAGGGCACCGTTGAAGGTTACGACATAGTCACCTTCATCTCTCAACTGCAAGTCGTCGAGAAGTTTGGCAACACCTGCGATGGGGCGGCCAGTTGCAATGACGACTTTGACACCAGCTTCTTTGGCATCTTGGATGGCAGAAAAGACCTCAGGAGTGATTTCCTTTTGGCTGTTGACTAGAGTTCCGTCAATATCGACGGCGATTAGTTTAATACTCATAAATTTCCTCTTCTAGTTTTTATTTGGGGTAAAATGATCGTTCTCAATCAAGTGTAAAAATTGCTGGGTAATGCTAGCAAAGATACTGTTTTGGTCCAACATTTCTTTTGGAAAATAAAAGCGATTATCTCCGTGGCGACTTCCAGCAAGGGATTGGACGATAGGAGACAGGCTAGAGAGTTCGGCCAGTTCTCCATTTTTTTGTAAAATCTCAATCTGTGTCCGTGGGTTTTCAGATTCGGGACGATAGATATCATAAGGGAGGTCAAAATTCTTATGAATGGCAGTGTAGTAGTCGGGATCAAAGCCGATATCCTCAACCAATTTTCTCATGCTAGCGAGTTGGTCTTGGTCTTCTTGTGAAAAAGTAATGGATTTAAAGACCTTGCGGTTGACAAAGCGTTGCGATAAGTCAGCAAGAATCTTGTCAGGACTGGTCATCCATAGCTGGAAATAGGTGTTCATAACCCCATCATCCAGAGCCAGATAGTCAGACAAGGTCACATTTTTTTCAAAGAAAGGCAGGAGATGTGGAGATGTTCGTGCAAAGAAGTCCTTGTCTTTAGGATAGAGTTCCTTGGCGCGTTTGAGGAGATTCTGTAGGAGAACTTCCATGGCGCGTGTTGCTGGGTGGAAATAGACCTGCATATACATCTGGTAGCGACTGAGGACATAGTCTTCGATGGCGTGCATGCCATTGCGCTGAAAGGCGATACCATTTTCGACAGGACGAATGACACGCAAGATCCGAGTCAGGTCAAATTCTCCATAGGATGCTCCTGTAAAATAGGAGTCGCGCAAGAGATAGTCCATGCGGTCTGCATCAATCTGACTAGAAATGAGTTGCACAACCTGCTTGTTAGGGTAGGTATGGTCTATGACACTTGCAATCTTTTCTGGAAAATCTGGCGCCACTTGTAGCAGGACTTGGTGAATCTCCGTTTCAGGACTTTGAATAATCTCTTGAGTAATGGCTTCGTGGTCTGTATCAAAGAGATGTTCAAAAGTATGGGAGTAGGCACCGTGTCCAAGGTCATGTAGGAGAGCAGCAGTCATGGTCAAGAGAGACTCGGCAGGATTCCATTCTTCAGGATATTTTTCTTCAAAAATCTCTGTGATGCGACGAGCAATCTCATAGACTCCAAGACAATGGGAGAAGCGACTGTGTTCTCCACCGTGGAAGGTATAACTGGAAGTTCCCAGTTGCTTAATACGGCGCAAGCGTTGAAATTCTTTTGTATTGATTAAGTCATAGATGATTTGATTATTGACATGGATGTAGTTGTGAACTGGGTCACGGAATACTTTTTCGTTCATATGACCATTATAGCAAAAAGCTAGAGTTTTTGGTAAAATAGTAGGACAAGAGACAAGAAAGAGGACTTGATGTGAAGATTCGGATGCGAAATACGATTCAGTTTGATGAGCAGTTGGAAGTGATTGACCAACTTTATGACGTGGAAGTGCATGAAAAGGGAGATTATAGCTACCTGCTTTTCTATAATGAGGAAAAGGAAAAAGTAGTGATTAAATTCCATGGTCAAGAACTGGTGATGAGCCGTTTTTCAAATCCCAAGACCATTATGCGCTTTCTAAAGGATAGTGATAGTTTAGCCTACATTCCTACACCAATGGGCATGCAGGAATTTGTTATCCAAACCAGTCGCTATGAAGTTGATGGGCAAAAGATTGAACTAGATTATCAACTACAAAATCAAGAGGGACATCCCTTTGCCAGCTATCAATTGGAAATTACTTGGGGCTAGGCTTATGTCTTTTTCAAATTTACCTGGCTATCTTCTCGGATTGGCTTCCTAATGTGGTAGATTAGGCTAATTTTTGGTATAATAAAAGTTATGGAAATCGAAAAAACCAATCGTATGAATGCGCTCTTTGAATTTTATGCGGCGCTGTTGACAGACAAGCAAATGAATTATATAGAGCTCTACTACGCTGATGATTACAGTCTTGCTGAGATTGCCGAGGAATTCGGTGTCAGTCGTCAGGCTGTCTATGATAATATCAAGCGGACAGAAAAGATTCTGGAAGATTATGAGATGAAATTGCACATGTACTCGGACTACATTGTCCGTAGTCAGATTTTTGACCAGATTTTGGAGCAGTATCCCAATGATGACTTTCTGCAAAAGCAGATAGAAATTTTAACAAGCATTGATAATAGAGAATAAGAGGAAGAAAAATGGCATTTGAAAGTTTAACAGAACGTTTACAGAACGTCTTTAAAAATTTACGTAAAAAAGGAAAAATATCTGAATCTGATGTCCAAGAGGCAACCAAAGAAATTCGCTTGGCCTTGCTTGAGGCCGACGTTGCCTTGCCTGTTGTAAAGGACTTTATCAAGAAAGTTCGTGAACGTGCTGTCGGCCATGAGGTCATTGATACCCTTAATCCTGCGCAACAAATTATTAAAATCGTTGATGAGGAACTGACAGCTGTTTTAGGTTCTGATACGGCAGAAATTATCAAGTCACCTAAGATTCCTACAATCATCATGATGGTCGGTTTGCAGGGGGCTGGTAAAACAACCTTTGCTGGTAAATTGGCCAACAAACTCAAGAAGGAAGAAAATGCCCGTCCTTTGATGATTGCGGCGGATATTTACCGTCCTGCTGCCATTGATCAGCTTAAGACCTTGGGACAACAGATTGATGTTCCTGTCTTCGCTCTTGGGACAGAGGTTCCAGCTGTTGAGATTGTACGTCAAGGTTTGGAACAAGCCCAAGCCAATCATAACGACTATGTCTTGATTGATACGGCAGGTCGTTTGCAGATTGATGAGCTTTTGATGAATGAACTTCGTGACGTGAAAGCCTTGGCTCAACCAAACGAAATTCTCCTCGTGGTTGATGCCATGATTGGTCAAGAAGCAGCCAATGTTGCGCGTGAGTTTAATGCTCAGTTGGAAGTGACTGGGGTTATCCTTACTAAGATTGATGGGGATACTCGTGGTGGTGCGGCCCTATCTGTTCGTCACATTACTGGAAAACCAATCAAGTTCACTGGTACAGGTGAAAAGATTACGGATATTGAAACCTTCCACCCAGATCGCATGTCAAGTCGTATTCTTGGTATGGGGGATATGCTCACTTTGATTGAGAAAGCTTCTCAAGAATACGATGAGCAAAAAGCCCTTGAAATGGCTGAGAAGATGCGTGAAAACACCTTTGATTTTAATGATTTCATCGATCAATTGGATCAGGTACAAAACATGGGGCCAATGGAAGACTTGCTCAAGATGATTCCAGGCATGGCTAACAATCCAGCCCTTCAAAACATGAAGGTGGATGAGCGTCAGATTGCGCGCAAACGTGCTATTGTGTCTTCCATGACACCTGAAGAACGTGAAAATCCAGATTTGTTAAATCCAAGCCGTCGCCGTCGTATCGCTGCTGGTTCTGGAAATACCTTTGTCGAAGTTAATAAATTCATCAAAGACTTTAACCAAGCTAAACAGCTTATGCAGGGAGTCATGTCTGGTGATATGAACAAGATGATGAAGCAAATGGGAATCAATCCAAACAACCTTCCAAAAAATATGCCAAATATGGGAGGAATGGATATGTCTTCCCTTGAAGGAATGATGGGACAAGGCGGTATGCCTGACCTGTCAGCTCTCGGAGGGGCAGGAATGCCAGATATGAGCCAGATGTTTGGTGGCGGACTAAAAGGTAAAATCGGTGAATTTGCTATGAAACAGTCCATGAAACGCATGGCTAACAAAATGAAAAAAGCGAAGAAGAAACGTAAGTAAGACAAAGGAAGGCCGCAGGGCTTTCCTTTTTTAGAAAGAAGAAAAATGAGCACTTCCGTAATTGGAAATGCTCGTTTTTTGATGTGTTTAGACTCTTATACTCAATGAAAATCTAAGAACAAACTAGGAAACTAGCCGCAGGTTGCTCAAAACACTGTTTTGAGGTTGT
>NZ_JVRR01000120.1 GCF_001070715.1 Streptococcus pseudopneumoniae | reverse complement strand
AAATGGCGCGAGACGGAATCGAACCGCCGACACATGGAGCTTCAATCCATTGCTCTACCAACTGAGCTACCGAGCCTTATTGCGGGAGCAGGATTTGAACCTACGACCTTCGGGTTATGAGCCCGACGAGCTACCGAGCTGCTCCATCCCGCGTTAATATAAAAGGAGGATGTGGGATTCGAACCCACGCACGCTTTTACACGCCTGACGGTTTTCAAGACCGTTCCCTTCAGCCGGACTTGGGTAATCCTCCAATATTCAAATGGACCTTGTAGGACTTGAACCTACGACCACTCGGTTATGAGCCGAGAGCTCTAACCAGCTGAGCTAAAGGTCCGACAAGATCATTATAGCGGCGAAGGGGATCGAACCCCCGACCTCCCGGGTATGAACCGGACGCTCTAGCCAGCTGAGCTACACCGCCATGTATCGGGAAGACAGGATTCGAACCTGCGACACCTTGGTCCCAAACCAAGTA
>NZ_JVRR01000119.1 GCF_001070715.1 Streptococcus pseudopneumoniae | reverse complement strand
CAAAATGCTGGATTTTAGAACCTTTTTTCTAACGAAAACGCTTCTAAAATAGACTGTATTTTCTGTCCAAAAAATCCTAGGTTTTTTGACAAGAACTATGAATTTTTTATCCAATTGTGAAAGGTGCTTTTTGATACTCCTAAGATGTCTGCACCTTCTCGTAAGGTTATTTCTTTTTTCTTATATTGAGCTATCACATCAGGGAGATTATTCGGGACAATCAATTTTGGTCTACCGAATTTCTTCCCTTTTTTCTGTGCTTCCCGTATTCCTTCCATTTGTCTTTGTTTGATTTGTTCTCTTTCAAACTGTGCCACATAAGATAGGACTTGTAAAACGATATCGGAGATTAGTTTTCCTGTGATATTATCATTGCTATTCTTTGTATTTAATAAGGGGAAATCTAAAACAGTTATATTTACTTTCTTTTTCTTAGTAATTGCTTGCCATTGTTCTAAAATTTCATCATAGTTTCTTCCCAACCTATCAATTGATTTAATAACCAATTCATCATTTTCTTTCAAGGTAGTTAATAATTTTTGATATTCCATTCTGTCAAAATCTTTTCCTGAAACGTAATCAATAAAAATATTCTCTTTTGATAATTTGTTTTCTACCAATGCTGAAAATTGCCTATCAATATTTTGTTCTCTTGTAGATACTCGAACATAACCGTAACGCATAAAAACTCTCCTTTTTACACTTATTGTAAAATATAAAAAAGGGCAAAATGCCCTCAAGGAGTAGTGTATTCAATTTCTATCAATTATACATTAGTTCAAACTGGTTCATCAAGCCTTAAAAGTATGTAAAAAATCACAAACTAAGACCTTCTTCATTCCTTTTCTTCAACTTTCCTAATTTCTATGCCTATTTTTTATCAAAAATACATGTAAAACTCCAAATGATGCAAATAGACACTTCAACTGTACTTTTTAGCAAAAAAATAGGCAGAACAAGCGTCCTACCTACTAAAAATATGCTATTGAAAGGAAAATGATTTTTTACTGACACCCTAGGCAAGCTTGGAACAAATAAATCATTGATAGTAACATTTGTGACATCCTATTTATTACTACAATTTCCAATGTCCCTGCTATTTCTAAGCCACCTCTGGTATGATCTATTCATAGTCAGAATAGATAACACCGTTCTAAATTACGATTCATAGTTACTCCTTTTTTTGATTCGTTACTACAAGACTCCTATTTACCTGATAAGAGGAGAGATGGTCCTCTTTACATGTGCAAGATAATTTTGAATCAGATTCATCTTTTATCGTTCTGATTATTTTTTGACAAATTTTTCTGTTTTCTTCTCCGAAGACTTTAAAAATTTTTTCTAATTAAATCATCCATATAGGGACCAAATATACCAACTACTAAACCAATAATAAAACTTTTAAAATCCATAATTACCACCAACATGTCGCTGCATATGCCACACCTCCAAGTATAGCTCCTCCCGCAGCACCAGTTGCTGCACCTTGCCATGTTCCTGTTTTAATTCCTAGCTGAAGACCTCGTGCTGCTCCTCCTCCAACACCTGCTTTGGCAAAATCTCCCCAATTGCATCCGCCACCTTCAAGGCAAGCAAGCATCTCAGTATCCATAATTTCAAATTGTGACATCGTTTTTGTATTCATAACGAATACCTCCTTTTTTATTTTTAATATTTATCTTGTTGCAAACTTGACAAGTTTGGTATAGCAGTGTTTATTAAATTGTTTCATCTAAATCTTGAATTACTGAAATAATCATTCCCTGTATTCTTCTTATTTATCTATTCGAAAACGAATTCAAAAATATAATATATGATATTCGTTTTAATAAACTATATTAATAAAATGCATTGTAAACATTTCGCCCAAATGCTCTACCAGCATTATAGATACCACCGAAAAATCTTCCCGTACTATCAATCACTTTATGGACATCGATGTTAATATTACCTCTCCATGACACTCGACCGCCCTCTACTGTTGCTAAATCTTTTTCTGTAAGACTTGTAAATTTTTCTTCAATTTTTATCATATTCATTATGTCTGTTCCTCTTTATCTATAATTTTTTATTGAAACAAATAATTGTAAATTGTTTCGCCAAACTTCTGCCCCGCCCAATAAACCGGTCCTAAAAGTAATGTCCCTAAAGCATAAATCCCAACTACTCCAACTATGAAAATAAATACTTTTACAGGAATTGACTGCAAACTGTAAAAATTCTCTACTCTAGTAATCCAACTTTCTATTATACGTTCCATTAGCGCTCATCCTTCCCTGTTAACGTCCACGACGCTTAGCATGTGCTCCTGAAGCACCATCTACCGCACCCAATAAAAATGTTCCTGCAATTGCGACTCCTCCAACTACTACCAGACCAAATAGCAAGCCTCCTTCTACATCGGACAATTCCTCATGACTCATTACATGAAAACTATTTTCCATATTTTTAATTTGTTCCATCTTATTCTCCTTTTTTGA
Source organism: Streptococcus pseudopneumoniae (assembly GCF_001070715.1). GTDB lineage: Bacteria > Bacillota > Bacilli > Lactobacillales > Streptococcaceae > Streptococcus > Streptococcus pseudopneumoniae_H. The sequence continues at coordinate 13,110 of NZ_JVRR01000119.1, read as the reverse complement.
TTCTTAACGATTGAAAAAGGTAGTTATTTGTATTTCCTTTTTCATATATTCTGTTCATTGTTGTAGGTAAGCTTTACTCTCTAAATGTTATCTTAGAATCCAAATAATGCACGACGTAAAATGAACCCCACCATTAAACCATGTTGGTAACTTGCCTCGCTACCACCCACCAGCAAGGCTAAGTCGCTCTCCTTTAATACTTCAATAGTATACTTATCATTCATTTCATTCATCTCTTATCCTCCTAAAAACCAAAACCTCTACGAAATCCAATGTACCAATCTGCAAGGGTCTTCACCCAACTTTCTCCACCTTGAATATCGGTCAATTCTTCCGAAGTTAGCTCAACAAATCCGTAATAATGTTCTTTCATTATTTTATTCCTTTCTTTTTCCTCTTACTTATTTATTCGAAAAATAATTCGAAAATGTACAACTAATTAAATTTATTTGAAAAATAATTTAGTAAACCATGGATAGAAAATTGGTAGATACATGAAGCAAACTCCTTTCCTTTTCCTCTCACTTATTTATTCGAAAAAGAATTCGAAAATAAACAACTAAATCAAAATTTATTTGAAAAATAATTTAATGTACCATGAATAGAAAATTGGTAGATACATAAACCAGACTCCTTTCTTTTTCCTCTTACTTATCTATTCGAAAAAATTTTCGAAAATGTACAACTAAATTAAATTTATTTAAAAAATAACTCAGTCAACCATGGGTAGAACATTGATATAAACATGAACTAGGCTCCTTTCCTTTTCCTCTTACTTATCTATTCGAAAAGGAAGTCAAAAAAATAAGAATATCAGAAAATTTTCCGACATTCTTATTGATAAACTCATCCAAGTCTAACAGATATTAGACGTTGAGATGTTTTTTAAGGGTTCTTCTGGCTGTTCGTGATACGGGGAAGTGCAAGCCTTCTAACAGGGTCACTTCTGTCGCAGTCATCTCTTCAATGGCCTGTAAACTGACCAACGTATTACGATTGGCATAGACAAAGTAATCTTTTTCAGCCTTGGCAGCGATATCCTTGAGACTGCCATAAATGGTCTTGATAGAATGATTGGCATAATAGACCTTGATACGATGGGATTCCACTGAGGTTTCAAAGGCTAAAATCTCATGGTAGGGCAGAGTAAAGCCTCGTCTTCCCTCAAAACTATAGGTGAAGAGACGCATATTTTCTCTCTTGTCCACTGCCAGTACATAGTCCAGACAGCGCTCCATCTGATGACGGTAATCCTCCTCAGGCTGATCCTTGGAAATAAAATCCAAGGCAGACAAGTGGTAGCGAAAAGCTAGAGGCAAGGCCTCCGAGTGTGTAGACACAAAGACAATGCTTGTAAAAGGATCCCGCTCCCGAACCTGTTGAGCAACCTGAAAGCCCCGTTCACGCTCTCCATCAATCTCTAAATCCAATAAATAGAGCTGATAATGGTCAAAATACTGAGAATACTTTTCAACATCTCCATAGTTTTTGGCAATATCAATTTCCAATCTTAAATTGCGAGAGCGACCGATATCTAGTAAAGTCTGCTCTATCCGTCCCTGCTGGACTCTATCGTCTTCCAAAACTAAAATTCTCATTCCTCTCCCCCTCGTTTCACATCCTTAAATGGCAATTCTAAATCTTGTCTAAAAGTCGTCTCTCCTAGCTGGGTATCTAAGTTTAAATCATAATGAAAAACCATATCTTCCAAGGTTGCTAAGCCCAGTCCACTGTGGTTTCCCTTGGTAGAGTAACCCTTTTGACTGAGAATGATGGGATTCAGTTCTTCTTTCTTACGAGTGTTTTCAATGATAAAACGGACACTCCTATCACCTGCCAACAAAGCAACCCGAATCTGCGGATTTTCCGCCTCACTGGCTGCCTCCAAGGCATTTGTCGTGAGGATAGAGAGGATACGGATAGCCTCCAACATCGGCAATGCCAGCTCTTCGACAACCCCCACCGTCTCCAAACTAAAATGAATTCCCTGATTATCTGCCACAATCATAGCTTTTGCCAAGGTATTGCGAATGACTATATCTTGGATATTATGAAGATTAAAGGCCGTGTAGTCCGCCTTTCTCAGCTTTTCATTGGTCTTTAGAAAGACATCTTGATAAATAGTAGACACCTCAGCCATATCTTGATTAGCTATGGCAGGCTCCATGCTGGCGACAATCCCCGCAAAATCATGACGGAAACCTCGAACTTCATCATAGAGATTACCTAGCTTATCCACCATTCCTTGCAAAGAACGATTTTCATCTTCCTGTCTCTGAATGGTCTGCTCATCACGATAAACCTGCTCCAAATGCTTGATGTAAAAGAGCCAAGAGAAAAAGAGAATGAAAATCAAGAGAGAAATGGTCGTATCAAATCGAACGTAGAAAGAACAATTTATATTTGTCATAAACGAAGAGAATATCCTAAATCCAGTCAGAGGTAGGATAATGAAAAAGCTCTTACGATAGTGGGTTTTAAAAGTATCTGAAAAGAATAAATCCAAATCCAAAGACCAACGCTTCATAATTTTACAACATAGAAAGATTGATAATAAATCAAATATAGATATATATAAAGTAGAAAACGAATCTACGAAACAACAATGCTCACCAGATAATACACGAATCCAAATTGTCAAAAATAAATAACGAATACTTTGAAAGAAGAGAAAAAGATACAGAGAAAGAAAAAGAGATTCCCCTTTTCCCTTGTGCAATACTAGTAAAAAAATACAGTAAAAGTAGATAAGAACTCCTATATGAAATAATTCTCCAAATGTTTGACGAGCAGATAAACTAATTAAAAATATAAGAACCCAATAACGTTTTTTATAAAATTCTGGGGAAATTTGAGCGCCCAAATAAATAGTAGACACTATGGTTGAAACGACTACCAACAATAGATATATCACAGAAACTAAGAATTCTAAAATAAGCATAAATAAATCTAATCTCTAACGAATACTGTGAATTTAAGCAAAGTGTCTACCCGTACTAAATAATTTATCGCACCATTTTACGGTATCTTCAAAAATCCCTCCACCATTCACTTCTTCCAAAACCTCTGGAGTTAACTCTTCAAATTGTTCCAATTCTACAAATGTATTTTTCATTTCCATGACAGACTCCTTTTCATTATTTTATAGATAACTCTATCCCCTGCTCCATCTACAAAAGGCTTTAGTTTCCTTTTAAAATACAAGAAATCTAAAGCCTCCTGAAAATGGTATATTGGTTAGAGTGTTAACAATTAGTTGTGAAGATGTTATTTTTATTTAACCACAACCACTTTATAATATTCGTTTGAGTGTGGAGATTCAATTTTAATTTTTTCACCATATAAACCATCAATTTCTTTATCAAGATAATCTGAAACTCCTGATGGCAAGCGTTTCATCTTAAGAATTTCACCTGATTGGTTCGCATAGGCTAGAATGTGATGGTGAGTAGTGGTTGCTCCATCATCAATCAATACAAAGTAACCTGTTTTGAGCTTACCTTGCTCATTTTCTAAATAGTATAGTTTATTGTTATTGATTGTAAAGTGGGTAGCTCCAAGACGAAGTCGTGCACCTGGATTTTCTAAATAGACATCATTGCCAACTTTTTTAATCTCTGAATAGGTTGTCATTGCTGGTATATTAACCACACGATGTCCATTTTCATCAAAGTAGTAGCGATTTGGTAAGTTTTGGAAGTTCTGTACAACTGCCTTAGGATCAATATCTTGTCCTTCTTCTTTATTATCCACTAAAGCTAAGGTTGTATTTGAAACCACATCCCCATATTTATTAGAAAACTTTTTAAACTCTGGTCTGATATACCAGGCATTCTTTTCAACAACGACCCCATTTTTTCTATAAATAAGATGATAATCATACCCATCAGACAAAGTAACAATATTTGTGATAATTGTATCATCCGCTTGAGATTGTTCAACCTGACTAGGGAGTTTGGTCAACATATAGCCATCCTTACCAATAACATAACTTTCCCCATCACTGGCTGGGACAGCTCTATCTGCGACCATAGCACCTGATTTTTCAAAGTAAGACCATTTACCATTTGCAGTCGCCCATCCTGTTGCCATGGCGCCACTGTCTTTGAGGTAATACCATGTAGACCCTTCTTTGTACCAATCTGTACGCATGGCGCCACTATCTGCTAGTGAGTACCATGTGCTACCTTCCTTGTACCAGCCAGTACGCATAGCGCCACTATCTGCTAGGGAATACCACGTATCACCGTCTTTGAGCCAGCCTGTCTGCATTTTACCAGTGCTGTCGAAGTGATACCAAGAACCTGCGTTTTGTACCCATTTATTTTTAGCGAGACTACCATCTTGAGAAAGATTCCAGTCAGTGCCATTTTTAACCCAAGTATCTGCAGCCTGTGCTTGGTTGATAGATAAAAGTAGACCAGCACCTGCAAGCAAACCAAGTGTGAGTAGTTTAGATTTTTTCATAGCCATTTCCTCCTTTATTGAATAGCTATAAGAGGGCTTCCCCTCTTTATTTAGCTATATTCTAATACTTTTCATTGTCAAAGTCAATAATATTGTGAAAGATTAGACAATGTTATCAATACCTACAAATTGTATTTTGAGCTATACCATATTGCTATAACTCTATAAAAATCCTTTCTTTTTTCTCCTTTTTGGAGATTGATTTTTTCTAACTCCATTATATCCCCTATTTCTCCTCAGATTTCTACTGTCCCTAGAAAGACTAAATCTGTTCCTAAACGGTCACTTATACTCAATGAAAATCAAAAAGCAAACTAGGAAGCTAGCCGCAGGTTGCTCAAAACACTGTTTTGAGGTGGCAGATAGAGCTGACGTGGCTTGAAGAGATTTTCGAAGAGTATTAAGCCAAATAAAAAAGTCCAAAGCAAATGCCTTGGAACTCCGATTTCTATTTTCCTTGAATGATTTTAACCACATCTCCTACACTTTGGAGTTGGTCAATTTCCTCATCGCTGATTTCGATATTAAATTCATCTTCCAGTGTCAAGATAAACTCCATCAAGTCAACTGAGTCAGCATCCAAATCATCTTTCAGACTCAAGGATTCTGTCACGACAAAGTCCTCTCCCTGTCGCTCTTGGATAATGGTCACAATACGGTCAAAAATTTCTTTTTCTGTCATCTCTTTTATTCTCCTGAAAATTCACGCGCAGTCTGGGCAACTACGTCTGTTTCTAGCATGGTACGAATCTGGCGGATTGTACTATAAACAGCCTTGGCATCGCTTGAGCCATGAGTCTTGACAACCGGTGCCTTGACACCAAACAAGACCGCTCCACCAACATCTGAATAGTTGAGCTGTTTTTTCAAACCTCTGAGGCTATCCTTGAGAAGAAGGGCACCTAGTTTCGCTCGAAGACCTCCACCTGTAATAGCGGTCTTGAGCAAGCCCATGATTCCCATGGCTGTCCCTTCAATGGATTTGAGCACAGCGTTTCCCGTGAAACCATCTGCCACAACAACATCCGCAACGCCATTCATCAAATCACGCGCTTCCACGTTTCCGATAAAGTTTAAACTTTCATCAGCCACTAGTAATTCATAGGTTTCCTTACGAAGCGGGTCCCCCTTACTACTCTCTGTTCCGTTATTGAGCAAGCCAACACGTGGTTGCGCAATTCCACGAACATTTTTAGCATAGAAGGAACCTAGAACCGCATATTGATGGAGGTGCTGGGCTGTATTTTCTGCATTAGCACCGAGGTCTAGCATGTCAAAACCTTTCCCATCTATAGTCGGCAAAGTCGACATAAGCCCTGGTCGATCGATATTCTTGATACGACCCACGATGAAAAATCCTGCTGCTAGTAAAGCACCTGTATTCCCAGCCGATAGGACAGCATCTGCCTCTCCATCTTTGACAGCCTTGGCCGCCAAGACCATACTGGCATTTTTCTTCTTCCGAATAGCTCTCGTAGGTTCATCGTCTGAATCAATCTTCTCATCCGTATGGATAATGCTGACGCGCTCTGTCGCTGTCAGATATTGCTTGATTTTAGCTTCATCTCCGTAGAGTTGAACCTCGATATCTGAAAAGTCAGCTAGGGCTTGATTGACACCCTCAACGATGGCCTGAGGTGCGTAATCGCCTCCCATGGCATCTACTGCGATTTTTTTCATTTCTTTTCCTCTTTTAGTAATTGTCCCCAGTCTGCTAGGGAATCAATAAATTTCTTTGATTTTAGGTGAATACCAACGTACTCTTCGTAGAGTTGATCCATAAATTGGCGTAAGTCTTGCTTGATTTCGGGCTTGAGCGAAATGGTCTCCAAGGTTTCAAAATCAATGGCTTGAAATTGATTGAGCAGATAAGGGATATTGGGATTGAGATGGCAACGTCTCTCATCTTCATGACAATGCTCTGGACAGAGGCAGGCTCCATATTTGAAAGAAAAGTCAAAAGCCTGACCGACCCGATGGCAAAAGACACACTCATTAAAATTGAGGCTGATTCCAAATCGAGTCAAGATTTGAATTTCAAAAATATTGGTCAAAACTTGATAATCCAAGCCAGCTTCCATCAACTCCAAAGTCTTTTGCAAAAAAGCAAACAAGGGAGCATCCTGCTGATTATCCTGCAAACTAGCATCTGCAAGAGCTGCCACATAGGTCGCATAGGCCATGACAAAGAGATCACTATTAATCTTGGGAAAGGTCATGACCTCATGATAATCCTCGATATAACTGAGCCCATCATCATTGATTCGCAAAAGAAATCGTGCCAGCACCAAGGGCTGAATAACTGGAGCCAGTTTGGACTGACCAGCGTGTTTAACGAAAAACATGCGCTTGCCAGCCTGCTCCGTAAAAATCTTGACCAGCTTGTCATCCTCACGAAAATTGCGATTGTAGAGCACCAAGCCTTGACTCGTGATAGACTGAATCATGCTTCTCTCATGTACTCCTCAAGTCGTTTCATGGCTTCTTTGATAGTCTCCATGCTAGCCGCATAAGACAGACGCACATAACCTTCCCCGTAACGCCCAAAGGCTGCACCCGGGATAAAGGCAACAGCCTTCTTCTGAGCAAAATCCTTCAGAAAAGCAAAGGAATCTTGATTGTAACCAACTGGAATCTTAGCAAAGATATAGAAGGCACCATCTGGTTTGATAATCTCAAAACCAAGAGCAGTCATTTTCTCGATAATATAATCTCGACGCTGGATGTATTCCTTCTTCATAGGTTCCGCATCATTTTTACCTGCCGTCAAGGCTTCCACCGCAGCGTATTGAGCCATGGTATTTGCGGCAGTCACCAAGTACTGGTGACTCTTAATCAACTGAGCTGTAAAGGCTGCAGGAGCGAAAATCAGACCCAAACGCCATCCTGTCATGGCATGTGATTTAGATAGACCATTGATAATAATAGCCTGGTCTCTCAACATAGTCCCTAGAGACACATGGGCTTCCCCTGTATAGGTCAATTCTGAGTAGACCTCATCACAGACAACGAAAATTTCGTACTTACGCAAAACAGCTGCCAAGGCCTCCAACTGCTCTCGACTATAGGTAATTCCTGTCGGATTAGCTGGATAGTTGAGAATAACCGCCTTGAGCTTGTCTCCCTGCTCCAAAATGGCCTTCTCCAACATTTCAGGAGTCAAGACAAAATTATTTTCAGTCGTATCAATCTCGACAACCTCTGCCCCAACTAGATTGACAATTGGTTCATAACCCGGATAAGCAGGAGCTGGCAAAAGTACCTTGTCTCCCTCTTCCAAAATAGCTGTCAAAGTAGCAGATAAAGCCTCTGTCGCCCCAATTGTAACCAAAATTTCATTTTCAGGAGCATAGTCCAGTTGATACTTTTCCTTAACAAAGTCACTGGCTGCCTGACGTAGAGTCAACAGACCACTCATCCCTGTATAGTAGGATTGGTTTTTATCAATCGCTCGCTTGGCCGCCTCCTTGATATGGTCTGGCGTTGTAAAATCAGGTTCCCCCAAGGTCAAACGCAAGACCCCAGGAATCTCCGAAATAGCCTGGTCAAACTGACGAATCAACGAAACTTGAATCTTATCTAACTGTTTATTAAAGCGCTTAGTTAAGTCCATAGATACCTCCTACTGTAAAAACGTATCTCTATTATACTACAAAAGACCCCCGACCGCAAAAATACATTATAGAATAACGCTAGCATAACAAATTGAAGTATTTAAAATGAATTTATTGCAACTCCACTAACGGACTTAGTTTGGATTAAATAAGCGCGACAAAAATATAACCTGAGTTTAGTTTTAATGTAACTGGACAAAAAGAAATACCAGAGGTGGAGCTCTGGTATTTTTGTTTTTGCCAAGACTTCGTTACAGTTCTTGTAAGATTATTATCACATGATTAGCGCTACTTGTCAAATAATTGTTAGCTCCACTTTCTATTTTACTTTTCCTATTTTTAGGTCTATAATGATAACAGATTCTATTTGGAGGTTTTTATGTCATTTCTATCAAAAAATGGAGCAGGCATCTTGGCCTGCCTTCTCATTTCAATCGTATCTTGGTACTTGGGCGGATTCTTCCCTGTGATTGGCGCGCCCGTTTTTGCCATTTTCATAGGCATGCTCCTACATCCCTTTCTCTCGCCCTACAAACAACTGGATGCGGGATTGACCTTTAGTTCTAAAAAATTGCTCCAGTATGCCGTTATCTTGCTTGGTTTTGGTCTCAATATCTCGCAAGTCTTCGCAGTCGGACAATCTTCACTCCCTGTCATCCTGTCCACCATTTCAATAGCCTTGATTGTTGCCTTCCTCTTCCAGCGCTTCTTTGCACTGGATACAAAACTGGCTACCTTGGTTGGAGTAGGTTCTTCCATCTGTGGGGGTTCTGCCATTGCTGCGACAGCGCCTGTTATCCATGCTAAGGAAAAGGAAGTAGCCCAAGCTATCTCCGTTATCTTTTTCTTCAATGTCTTGGCTGCGCTCATCTTTCCAACCCTCGGCACCTGGCTTCATTTATCTAATGAAGGCTTCGCCCTCTTTGCAGGGACTGCGGTCAATGATACTTCCTCTGTAACAGCCACAGCTAGCGCTTGGGACAGTCTCTACCAGACCAATACCCTCGAATCCGCAACCATTGTCAAACTCACGCGCACCCTAGCTATCATCCCCATCACTCTCTTTCTCTCCTACTGGCAAAGTCGCGAGCAAAAAAATAAGCAAGGCCTTCAACTGAAAAAAGTCTTCCCACTTTTTATCCTTTACTTTATCCTTGCATCTCTCCTAACCACCCTACTGACCTCTCTCGATGTGCCCAGTAGTTTCTTTACCCCTCTCAAACAACTTTCCAAATTTCTCATTATCATGGCCATGAGTGCTATCGGGCTCAAAACCAATCTGCTAGCTATGGTCAAATCCAGCGGAAAATCCATTGTTCTCGGAGCCATCTGCTGGATTGCCATCATCCTCACTAGTCTTGGTATGCAGACCCTTATCGGTATTTTCTAATACTCTTCGAAAAGCTCTTCAAACCACGTCAACGTCGCCTTGCTGTAGGTATGGTTACTGACTTCGTCAGTCTTATCTACAACCTCAAAACTGTGTTTTGAGCTGACTTCGTCAGTTCTATCCACAACCTCAAGACTGTGTTTTGAGCAGCCTGCGGCTAGTTTCCTAGTTTGCTCTTTGATTTTCATTGAGTATAACACAAAAGGTAGCCTACCAGCTACCTTTTTTTATGCTTCCTCAATCAAGCGAGTATGTTCTCTCTTAATGCAGCGATTCATCACAATGTCATCGCATCCACCAGCACGCAAGATTTCTTCCGCTTCTAGATTTTCAAGTCCTAGCTGTGCCCAAAAAATCTTGGCATCAGCTTTGAGAAAATCACGCGCCACATCTGGCAAAAACTCACTGCGACGGTAAACATTGACAATATCTACAGGAAAAGGAATCTCAGCGAGGCTAGCATAAGCCTTTTCACCCAATATTTCGCCACCTGCCGCCTTGGGATTGACTGGGATGATTTTATAACCTCGAGCCTGCATTTCCTTGGTCACTCGATTGCTAGTTGTTTCCTCACGGTCTGATAACCCTACCACAGCAAGGGTTTTACTCGCTGTTAGATACTGACGAATCACGCCATCACTTGGATTGATAAATTCTTGACTCATAAAAATCCTCCTTTTCATCAGTATAGCACATTTTGAAAAGGCTTGCAAAATTCTACTACAAAAAAGGAAGGCTAGCTCCCTTTTTATTTAGCCTCGTACCAGGTTACCCCTTCATTCTCATCTGCAATCAGGGGAACACTGAGTTGAATGGCTTCTTCCATGGTTTGTTTGACCAATTTTTTCATCTCTGCCAATTCAGATTTAGGCACTTCAAGGACGATTTCATCGTGCACTTGCAGAAGCATCTTAGTCTGATAAGCACCGGCAACCAAGGCTTTATCCAGCTGAATCATGGCAATCTTGAGAATATCTGCCGCCGAACCCTGAATAGGAGAGTTGATAGCTGTCCGCTCCGCAAAACCACGAATGTTGAAGTTACGCGAATTGATATCTGGCAACTCACGACGACGCTTGAAGAGGGTCTCCACATAGCCCTTATCACGCGCCTCACGCACCACTTCATCCATGTAATTTTTGATGCCTGGGAAGCGTTCAAAGTAGGTATCAATGTAGGCTTTGGCTTCCTTACGGCTAATGCCCAGATTATTAGACAAACCAAAGTCTGAAATCCCGTAAACCACTCCAAAGTTGACAGCCTTGGCATTGCGACGGTCGTTTGCAGTCACATCCTCAGGACGTTCAATGCCAAAGACCCGCATGGCTGTCGAAGTATGAATGTCAGCACCCTCTTGGAAGGCCTTTATCAAGTGTTCATCTTTAGAGATATGCGCCAAAACGCGCAATTCAATCTGTGAGTAGTCCGAGCTGAGAAGGACACTATCCTCCCACTCAGGAACAAAAGCCTTGCGAATGAGACGCCCCTGCTCCAAACGCACAGGAATATTTTGCAAGTTTGGATCCACACTAGACAAACGCCCAGTCTGGGTCAAATCCTGCACATAGCGAGTATGAATCTTTCCATCAGCCAAAATCCAGTCCTGCAAGCCAATCACATAAGTCGATTGAATCTTAGCAATCTGACGATAGTCTAGGATTTTCTTAACAATCGGAGCAATAGGAGCCAGGCGCTCCAAGACATCCACCGCTGTCGAGTAACCAGTCTTGGTTTTCTTAGTGTATTCTAGAGGTAGCCCCAGTTTTTCAAAGAGCAGTACCCCCAACTGCTTAGGCGAGTTGATATTAAACTCCTCACCAGCCAGCTCATAAATCTCTTGAGTCAGTTTTTCAATGACAAGCTCATTTTCAGCCTGCATTTCAAGCAAGGTTTCTTTTTTAACCTTAATCCCAGCAATTTCCATCTTAGCAAGGACAAAAGCCAGAGGTTGTTCCATATCATAGAGAAGGGCCAACTGCCCATTTTCGCTGAGTTTTTCCAGCAAAATAGGCTCTGTTTCAACCAAAACAGCAATCTTACGAGCCAAGTGTTCCAAGAATTTCTCGCGTTCAGGAATGGCCTTCTTGACTCCCTTACCATAGAAAGTCTCATCATCGACCAAGTAAGTCTGACCATAAATACTAGCGATGGTCGCAATTTCATTGTCCTCCACAGTCGAAAGGAGGTATTTAGCCAATCGGCTATCAAAAGCAGGTGCCTGCAAATCCACACCCAAACGATGCAAGAGAACTTTAGCCTTCTTAAAGTCATAAACTCTCAGAGGTGTTTTTTCTAGAAAATCCTTGAAAATCGGGTCTTGCAACAGCTCAAGCTTATCTGTGGCATAAAGCTTATCTCCACAAGACCAAGCAAAACCAACCAAATCATCCGTATGGTAATTCTCACCAAAAAGCTCAAAATGGAAGATAGACTCTTCACTCAGCATATCTTGACTGACTTGGTCAACGATAGTAAAGTCCAAGCTCTCAGCCACATCAGCTGACGATGCATTTAAAGCCTGCTTGAGCTGTTTGAAGCCCATCTCATCGTAGAATTTCCCAAGATTTTCCACATCTGGACCGCTATAGACCAAATCCTCCAAACCAATCTCAATCGGTGCCTTGGTATCAATGGTCGCCAGTGTTTTTGACAAAAAGGCCTGTTCCTTATCATTGATGAGATTTTCCTTCATCTTAGAAGTCTTCATCCCATCAATATTTTCATAAATTCCCTCAAGTGAACCATGCTCCAGCAAGAGCTTGATACCCGTCTTTTCACCAATTTTAGTAACCCCAGGAATATTATCCGACTTATCACCCATAAGCGCCTTGAGATCGATAAACTGAGTCGGTGTGATGCCCATCTTTTCCATGAGATAATCTGGCGTAAAGGCCTCAAACTCAGCCACACCTTTCTTGGAAATTTCAACCACCGTATGCTCATCCGTCAGCTGAATCAAGTCCCTGTCTCCACTGACAATGGTAATATCAAAACCATCCTGCTCTGCTAGCTTATCCAGCGTCCCAATGATATCATCTGCCTCATACTGAGCCAACTCATAATGACGAATCCCCATATGATCCAGCAACTCACGAATGAAAGGAAACTGCTCACGAAACTCATCAGGAGTCTTAGCCCGACCACCCTTATAGTCCGCATACATCTCTGTCCGGAAGGTCGTCTTTCCCGCATCAAAAGCTACTAAAACATGACTAGGTTCAACCCGCTCCAACAAATGGCTTAACATCAACTGGAAGCCATAAATCGCATTGGTATGCAAACCAGCCGCATTCTTAAAACGGTCCAACTGCTGATAGAGCGCAAAAAACGCCCGAAAAGCAACAGAAGACCCATCAATCAATAATAATTTTTTCTTATCCATACACCCATTATAAAGGAAAGCACCAAAAAATACCATTGGGAAGAGACAGATCAAGCATTTTTCATACTTTTTGCGAATAAATAGATAGAACCATCGAATCTAGCAAAATTAGATTTAAAACTATGGTATAATGAAAGGAGAAGAAATATGACTGTACGTCATCCGGGAATTAGCCCGACTAATGATTTGGTTGCTAAGAAGATTTTTAGCAATCCAGAAATCACTTGTCAATTTATTCGCGATATGCTGGACTTGCC
>NZ_JVRR01000118.1:55583-55750 GCF_001070715.1 Streptococcus pseudopneumoniae | reverse complement strand
ACCAAAGAGCGGTTAATCAGGCTAAGCAAGATGGCTTAACTGCCCTTGATAAAATCCTTAAAGATCTTTCTGCTCGTATTAACCAAGAAAACTCAACCACACCAGGTAATGGTGGCAACACTAACAATGGTGGCAACACTAATAACGGTGGGGACACTAACAATGGT
>NZ_JVRR01000118.1:55158-55483 GCF_001070715.1 Streptococcus pseudopneumoniae | reverse complement strand
ACACTAACAATGGTGGCAACACTAATAACGGTGGGGACACTAACAATGGTGGCAACACTAATAACGGTGGGGACACTAACAATGGTGGCAACACTAACACCGGTGGTAACACTAACAATGGTGGCAACACCAACACCGGTGGCAACACTAACAATGGTGGCAACACCAACACCGGTGGTAACACCAACACCGATGGCAACACCAACACCGGTGGTAACACCAACACCGGTGGTAATACCAACAATGGTGGCAACACTAACAATGGTGGTAATACCAACAATGGTGGCAACACTAATAACGGTGGGGACACTAACAATGGTGGCAA
>NZ_JVRR01000118.1:0-55058 GCF_001070715.1 Streptococcus pseudopneumoniae | reverse complement strand
AACAATGGTGGCAACACTAATAACGGTGGGGACACTAACAATGGTGGCAATACTGACAACAGTGTGACACCACCAGCCCGTAGTCGTAGAAGTGTAGCTTTCGCTGGAGGAGCTCAATCGAGTCAAGAGAAACAGGTTGATAAATCCGTCTTAAGAGATTTGATTCAAGACTTGGAAACTCGTTTGAAAGACTTGGATGATATTGATCAATCTGTCATCGACGCTGCGAAGGTCATTCTCGGAGAGGGTCAAGAAGCCCTTAGAAATGCTGACTTGACAGAGACAGGCTTGAAAGAGATGACTGCTAAGGTCAAGGAAGCACTCGAATCCTTGAAAGGCAATCAAGCGACTAAGGATGAAGAAGAAACGAAAGAAACAAGGAAAGAGCAAGGTCATCTCCCATATGGTACCATGATTGGCAGCCTGCTCGCCCTTCTTGGTCTCCTTCTCTTCCTCATCGCTCGTCGTAAGAAAGAGTCAGAACTCAAGAAATTGACCAAGGAATTGACTAAGGTTCTGCAAGAAAGCGACCTTACAAGTGTAGATGTCAAAGTCCTTGACCAAGCACGAGAAGCTCTCGCTCAAGCGGTTGCCTTCCTAGCCAATGAGAAAGAGTCTGACTACACAGAAGATGAGTTGATTGAGAAACTCAAAGCTATTCTTGCTCAGTTAAGATAAGCAAAGTTTAGACGAGTCGGAAACTAGCTGGAATAGTGATTGAAAGAATGTTGGAAAAACTCAATTTGAGGTGAACATTCAGAAAGTCTTTCTCTGATAAAACGCATAATATCAAGCTTTTTAAGGCAAGGTATTATGCGTTTTTATCATTTTGAAACTTTTTGTTCCATCCTTTTTGTGATATTTTTCTCTCATTTCACAAACATTTTATATTTGGATTTTATAATAAGATATAGCTTTCCAGTTTTTACTATACTTTGATATTCAAATATGTTATACTATGATTATCAAAGTAAATAAAAGGGGTTACGAACATGACGCCAGAAGAAATGTACCTGACAGAGCGATTAGACGTACAGATAGCTCATTTTTTAAAGAAAAGCGTTCAACATCGTAGACGCTATAAGGTATTAAAAATAACAGAAATCGTGGCAGGTTTTCTCATAGCTGTCTTTTGTGCTATTCCTATGCCAGGTGATCGCTACCGTTTGATTTCGGTTGCCTTGTCCAGTCTAGGCTTGCTGTGTGAGGGGATTCTCAATTTGTATAATGCCAAGGAACACTGGATTTCTTACCAAAAGACTGCGCAACTCCTGGAAAGGGAAAAATTCCTCTATCAATGTCAAACAGAGAAATATGCAGGAAAAACCAAGGCTTTTGCCCTATTTGTCAAGACATGCGAAGGTCTTATCTCAGAGGAAATTAACCAGTGGGAAAGTATCCAGTCAAAAGAAGTGGCAGCTAGTGCAGATGCTCCAGTTAAAAAAGAATAGGAGGTGGAGGAAATGTCTCAATCCAGCTACCTTTTGCCCTTGCTCTGGTTAAAAAAAGAAGCCGACAAGGAAAAGATGAGCGCGACTCAGTGCCAGATATTTTTCTTTTACTATCAACTGTTTGAACTCTTATTTGCTAGAGAAAGCGACTTGAGAGACTTATGTCTGGGAAGGCAAGGTTTTTATTTCTCGCAGTTAGAGAAAGATTTGCTTTCTGGAGTTTCCCACTTTCTAAAAAACTTGGAGGGAAAAGGGGCTCTCAAGGCTAACCAAGAAGTATCAGCTCGCAAAGCCCTTTTTTTAGCCTTGACAACTAGCCAGCCAGATTGGCAGGAGTTAGCTCCTGTTTTTGATTTTTATCAGACTATCGGGAGACTTGAACATCCTTCTCTCTTGAGTTCTCAGGACAGACAATATCTGATGTGGATTTACCAGTCAGCTTTGGAGAAGGATTATAGTGTCAAGGTAATTGGCGACAAGCATTTTGTATTGAAGAGACAAGATGCTACTAAATTGACAGGGCGCCAAACTCAAACTTTGGAAATTCTGAGTCAATCAGAAGACTTGGTCAATCCTGTCTATGTTACATTAGGAGAAAAGGGGGTGCTCTTGCTTGATTAAGAGAGGAGATGTTGTAGCTCTTTATTTGCCTTTTCCAAGTATTAGTAGCGATTTGGCTGTGAAGAATCATATGTATATCTGTATTGACAACAGCATGACTAAAAACAAAGAGTTGGTTAAAAATCAGACCTTCAAACCAGCTCTCTTGACCAGACGTTTGGTCAAGAATTTTATGATAGAAGAGCCAGATCTAGCTCGTAATCCTTTTACAAGACCAACCTTGATTGACTTAGATAAGGTATTTATGTTGGATAATACGGTCATTCCGACTTCTTATCTAGCCAGACGGCGACGCAATGTCTCAAAAGAATTGTACGAGGAAATTTTGGATCACTTAGTCCAACCACGGCTGATTTCGCTGAACAAGTCTGAGTTTATGCAACTCAATCCAGGAACTTATTAGGAGGTAGAAGATGACAAATAAAGCAGTAAATGACTTTATACTAGCTATGGATTATGATAAAAAGAAACTCTTGACCCATCAGGGAGAGAGTATTGAAAATCGTTTCATCAAAGAGGGGAATCAGCTACCCGATGAGTTTGTTGTTATCGAAAGAAAGAAGCGGAGCTTGTCGACAAACACAAGTGATATTTCCGTGACGGCTACCAACGATAGTCGCCTCTATCCTGGAGCGCTTCTCGTAGTGGATGAGACCTTGTTAGAGAATAATCCCACTCTTCTTGCGGTCGATCGTGCCCCAATGACTTATAGTATTGATTTGCCTGGTTTGGCAAGTAATGATAGCTTTCTCCAAGTGGAAGATCCCAGCAATTCAAGTGTTCGCGGAGCGGTAAACGACTTGTTGGCTAAGTGGCATCAAGATTATGGTCAGGTCAATAATGTCCCAGCTAGAATGCAGTATGAAAAAATCACGGCTCACAGCATGGAACAACTCAAGGTCAAGTTTGGTTCTGACTTTGAAAAGACAGGGAATTCTCTTGATATTGATTTTAACTCTGTCCATTCGGGCGAAAAGCAGATTCAGATTGTTAATTTTAAGCAGATTTATTATACAGTTAGCGTAGATGCTGTTAAAAATCCAGGAGATGTATTTCAAGATACTGTAACGGTAGAGGATTTGAGGCAGAGAGGAATTTCTGCCGATCGTCCTTTGGTCTATATTTCGAGTGTTGCTTACGGGCGTCAGGTTTATCTCAAGTTGGAAACTACGAGTAAGAGTGATGAAGTAGAGGCTGCTTTTGAAGCTTTGATAAAAGGAGTCAAGGTAGCTCCTCAGACAGAGTGGAAACAGATTTTGGACAATACAGAAGTGAAGGCGGTTATTTTAGGGGGCGCCCCAAGTTCGGGTGCCCGAGTTGTAACAGGCAAGGTGGATATGGTAGAGGACTTGATTCAAGAAGGCAGTCGCTTTACAGCCGATCATCCAGGTTTGCCGATTTCTTATACAACTTCTTTTTTACGGGACAATGTAGTTGCGACCTTTCAAAACAGTACAGACTATGTTGAGACTAAGGTGACAGCTTACAGAAACGGAGATTTACTCTTGGATCATAGTGGTGCCTATGTTGCCCAATATTACATTACTTGGGATGAATTATCCTATGATTATCAAGGTAAAGAAGTTTTGACTCCTAAGGCTTGGGACAGAAATGGCCAGGATTTGACGGCTCACTTTACTACTAGTATTCCTTTAAAAGGGAATGTTCGCAATCTCTCTGTCAAAATTAGAGAGTGTACCGGGCTTGCCTGGGAATGGTGGCGTACGGTTTATGAAAAAACTGATTTGCCACTAGTGCGTAAGCGGACGATTTCTATTTGGGGAACGACTCTTTATCCTCAGGTAGAGGATAAGGTAGAAAATGATTAGGAGAGAAGAATGTTTGCGACAAAAAGAGGCGATGATCTCTCTGCGAATATCTGAAAGTTTATCTCTTGCCTAGCGATTTTCCTTTGGACTAGGCTCGTGATGTTAAAATGAGTCTATCAAATAGGATGTGTAAAAAAGTAAAAAGGGTAGTGAAACTCCTTGCTATACAGGGAATTAGCTACCTTTTACTTGTTTTAGAAGTACCAGTGTACTAGTATAACTTCAGTATCATGTGAAATCAAAAAGAGCATACATTTCTGTTTCAGGAACATATAAATTATAGTTTTGTTTAGAAACTCTTCTATTGATTTCTTAGAATACAATAGTGCCTATAAGAACTGTTGAATTTCAAAGTATTTACTTGAACTATGATATGTCTGGAGTAGACTGTCAACAAAAGGTGCAGTATGATTGTTTTTGTCGCTTATATCTATAAACTCAAAACAGTAGCTTGAGCGGACTTTGTCAAACTTTCTATTTTCAGATAATGGTCTAGTTTGTTTTTTGAATGTTGATAGGGATGGAAAGGCAAGGAAATATTGGCAACCAAAGTGCAATCCTAGTTGGATTTACTGAATAAAATCCATTTCCTCTAGTGAAAATCGAAAAAACTTGTGTTATAATAAGAAAGATTAAAATGTGAAAAAGGAGATTCCTAATGGGACGTAAATGGGCCAATATCGTAGCCAAGAAAACGGCTAAAGATGGAGCTAACTCTAAAGTATATGCAAAATTTGGTGTAGAAATCTATGTAGCAGCTAAAAAAGGTGATCCAGATCCAGAATCAAACTCAGCCTTGAAATTCGTTATCGACCGTGCTAAACAAGCCCAAGTGCCAAAACACGTTATCGATAAAGCTTTGGACAAGGCTAAAGGAAACACAGACGAAACCTTTACAGAAGGACGTTACGAAGGTTTTGGACCAAATGGTTCTATGCTGATTGTTGATACCTTGACTTCTAACGTCAACCGTACAGCGGCTAATGTCCGTGCAGCCTTTGGTAAAAACGGCGGAAACATGGGTGCTTCAGGTTCGGTTTCATACCTCTTCGATAACAAGGGTGTTATTGTATTTGCAGGTGAAGATGCGGACGCGGTCTTTGAGCAATTGCTAGAAGCAGATGTGGATGTGGATGATGTAGAAGCAGAAGAAGGTACAATCACAGTTTACACAGCTCCAACTGACCTTCACAAGGCTATCGTTGCCCTTCGTGAGTCAGGTATCCAAGAATTCCAAGTGACTGAATTAGAAATGATTCCTCAGTCAGAAGTGGAATTGTCAGGCGATGACCTTGAAACCTTTGAAAAACTTTACAGCGTTCTTGAAGACGATGAAGACGTACAAAAAATCTACACAAACGTAGACGGATTCTAATGACAAAAAAATAACCCTTGGAAATACTGGATTTTCAAGGGTTATTATTATTTTGTGCGAATGAAAGGGGCAGGAAAGGGGCAAAATTAAAAAATACTATCTAACGTTTCTACGAGTTTACCCTCCATATCTTGTGTAGTGTGGGAGTATATTTCTAAAGTCATTTTTGCGTTTGAGTGACCAACACGATCCATTATTGATTTGATAGGTAATCCAGACTCTGCTAAAAACGAGATGTGAGAATGTCTGAAAATATGACTAGATAAATTTTTTTCTATTCCAGCTTTCGCACCGTATTTTTTTATAATTTGAATAAAAGATGCTAATGTTATTGGGCTATTCCAGACTTCTAAGCAAAAGATATAATCATCATCTTTTAGCGGCTGATGGCGTTCAGTGAGGCGGATCACTTGACGCTGTATGGCCTCTATAACCGCATCTGATACCAATATTGTTCTAATGGATTTTGCGGTTTTTGGCAATGTTTTTATTTTGTTTACTGAATCAAAATTACCTGTAATCTCAATTTTTTTATTTTGGAAGTCTATATTTTTGAGTTGTAATGCTGTCAACTCTCCATATCTCATACCAGTAAGAGCAAGAACCGTTACCATATCGGCATATTTTTGTTGATACGGTTGATTGTTTAGTGCGTCTATTAATGTTTTGATTTCTTGCATAGTCAAAAACTTGTTGCGCTTTTTTTCAATATCTTCTAAAGTTTCCGGCTTTTTAGGAATAACCGTGTAATTAACCTCGTTATTTCCGATATAGGAGTATTGAACTGCATAATCGAAGACGCTTTTGAGTCTGCTGCGGACTCTATAAGCTGTATGATAGCCATTGCTATCAATAATATTTTCAATCTTGCTCTGGATATATCGTCTATCGATATTAGCTAGTAAAGTGTCAGATGGTATTTCTTTTTTCATAGTTGCATCAACAAAAGTATAATTGTGTTTTGTAGATGCTTTTACTGTTTGTGCCCATGATTTATAGAAAAGGTTATAGATTTCTTCAAATGTAATGCTTTCTACTTGTTTTGTGCTGAGTTTTTTATTTATCTTCTCTTGCAACAAGATAGCAGCTTGATTTCTTGCCTGGGGAGTTTTCTTCTCCATCGTGACTGACACTTTTTTTAATTTCTCAGTATATGGATCTTTATATCGCTCAAAAAATTTGTATTTCCCGTTGGGAAGTTCTTCCATCCACATTGCGTTTACCTCACTTTTTTGTTAAAATGGGTATAAGAAAACGACCTTTTGAATGGTTGTTTCTTATACGTAAGTTCCTCACACTCAGAGTCGCCAAACTTTGCGAGTGTGGGGATTTTTTGGCGAGACGCCATACTGTTAAATCTAGGTAGTAAGTTAAGTCACTTTTACAAGAAATGACTCTATTAGTTTCAATATTGAGGGTTTTATATGGTCCTCCTCTACCTATAAGAATTGCATCATATCTGTAATTAGGATTAGATATGTATGACAATTTGTTCCCATCAACAAGAAATCATCATGGAAAATAATCTTATCAACACTAGAACCGCTATAATTATCTATCTTTTTCTTGTTTTGCAGTGAAATGTCCGAACAAAAACATCATGAAACTAAATAACAGTAGTATGACTCCGAAAGGAGGAGTCAGAAAAAGCAGTATTATAGAAATTACTAGATAAAAAAGCGATGCCTCTTTGTAATCTTTTGCTGTGTGTTGCTTCTTGTTATTAGAGGTAAGAATAGATTGCTGTTTGTTGGTGACTACTTTCTTTTTTCTCTTTTTGGATGATTTAAACAAATCTGAAAGTCCAAAGGTTGTCTTATGATAAACTTTGTTATACATGGCTTTCTTTGGATTTTTAACCCATCCCATCCCTTTCTTACCATATCCTGGGATAATAGCTTTTTTGACCTGTCTTTTCCATTTGCTAGTAGTTCTAGCTTTTAAACTTCTGGTTAGACTTGGTTTTCTCATTCCTATTTTCATAAGTTTCTCCTTTATCCAATTAGCGACTTATACTCCTCTTTTACCATGACTTCATTCGTCATGGTTTTTAGATTGTAGTAAGACATGAATTTGAGGTAATCAAACTCTGTGGGGTCGTCTAAGTTTTCTAGTGCGTCTTTTACGAGATGATGGATCATATTCCTATCAGCTTCGTTTTCACAGCGTAGACGGGCGTTCTGGTACTCTGAGCGTGTGTGGTCTTTGTGTCCAAGTTCGTGTAGGGCGACTTGGATTTGTTGTTCAGGAGTCAAGTTGTGGTCAATAGCGAGTACGTTTGTGTCTGGATTGTAGAAACCGCTACTGTGCCAGTTTGAACCGTCGAAAAGACAAAGTTCTACTTGATATTCTTCGCAGAGTTTAGCGAGTGTCATAGTTCTCCTTCGTTATTTATAAACATCTCTGCGGTGGGCGATTTCCACGGCTAGGACGACTAGTTTATCGTCTTGGATATCACAGATGATGCGGTAATTCTCTACTCTGTATCGCCAGTAACCTGCAAGGTTGGCTTTTAATGCTTTTCCATGTTGTCGTGGATTTGTCGTGTTTTCAATGTTTTTAGCAAGCCAGGATAGGATTTGTTTTTTGGTTGGGGTATCTAGTTTTTTAAGTTGCTTGAGAGCTTTTTTATCAATATCTAACCGATACATTAAGCAATATCCTCTCGAGTTAGTCCTAGTTCATCCAAGACCTCATCCATGGTATAAGTAACTGGGTCGGCTAAATACTCCATATAGGCTTGGTCAGCTGCTCGTGCGTCTTCGATATCTTCCATGAGTGCCATGAAGTCGTCAAAATCCATGGTCGTTGTGTCGATACCGTGTTTGTTTAGGTAGTCCGTGATGTAGGAGTTTTTTTCTGTGAAGTTGATAGTGATAGTCATTAGCGTTCTCCTTTGCTTTTGAAGTGGGCGGATAGGACGGATGTGATGAAGTCGATATCATCTTCATTTAGTGGTTTCCCGTCAAATAACATGGTGTTGGCTGCTGCTTTGCGTAAGTCTATGATTTGTCCGTTTACTTGAGCAAATTCATCACTCCCAGCGATGGCAGGATTATCCGTGCGACCAAGCAAATAGTCAGTGGACACGTTGAAGTAGTCGGCGATTTCTTGTAATCGTTCGGAGCTGACCTTTTGTCGCTTTAAAGAATACAGAGTGTTTTTACTGTATCCAAGTTTTTCTTCTACTTGATTTAGAGATAAGCCTTGTTTTTTTGCTAATTCTCTAACTTTTTCAAATGTCGGAAACATTGTTAAATCAACCTTTCTAAGAGATTGACAAAAAATATTCAAATTATTTGTTTAAAATTGTTGACAAAATTAAATAAATGATTTAAAATAGTTTTTGTAAGTAAGTTACAACTAAAAAAACAACTAAGAAATAAATTATAAAAATGTTTTGGCGAACCGTATTTATAGATTTATTAGTGTTTTTATTATGCTTTCATTTTAAATTATTTGTTTAAAATAGTCAAGCGAAAAGATAAAAAATAGTTAAAATTTTAGTTGTTTCTTATTTACAAATAAGTAAAGAGGGAGGAACGTATATGCCAGATATCACAAACGGTCGTGAGAAAGTCAATGCTTTTCTGAAAGACAAAGGCATTAAAAAAACAACTCTAGCGGTTGCTTATGGCTTTAAACGACAGGAAGTAACAAATATTCTAAGTGGAACGACTAAAGGTCCACGAGCGAACAGTTTCATTCTTCAAGTAATTGAAGATTATGGGATTGAGTAGGAGGAAAGAGATGAGACCAAAACGATATCCATATAGCAGGATAAAACGAAAATTAACAATGAGCGCAGGAAATATAAGCGCTACGAATTTATCGGTAGGTTCTGTCGATGAGAAGCAACTTCAGAGGGTTATCGAGAAGTTAAAGAAGCTCATGGAAGGTTAATAAAGTATGGAACAATACAATTTACCTAAAATCGAAATTGATTGCGAAGAATTTACCGTTCATTCAGATAGCTTTTTTAAGTATCCAAAACATGAGTATCACTTTGCTAATGGTTATGGTGCCAGTGTAGTTCACAATAAGCATTCGTACGGACTTGAATTGGCAGTCGTCAAACACAACAAGAAAACAGGTTCGTGGGACTTAGATTATGAGTCAGGAATAACCGATGACGTGATTGGGCACATTAATGGCAAAGAAGAATTGGAAGAAATTCTTATTAAGATTTCGCTTTTATAAAACAAAAAGCACCTAACAGAAGTCAGGCGCTTATCAAAATAACTAACTGAATTATAACACGAAAGGAGCAAAAATGGAAGCAGTTGAAATTGTAAGAATTAAAGATGTGATTATTGAAAAAGTCTCTGCTAATGATGAAGAATTAGAACACATCTTTGGATGCTCAAAGCGACAAGCGGGAGACATGAGGCGTGAGATGAAGAAGTTGCCTAGCCAACAAAAACACCTCAGAAATGATGGCCAGCTTGTCACAATCAAAGGTTTTGATGCTTATCTGCAATATCGAGGCAGTCAGTCATGGAAGAAAGAAATGGTGAAAAGCAAGAAAATAAGGTCAGTCGGATGAACTTTTTAACAAAAATAAAAAATTGGTTGGAAAAAGAGAAAAAATTAAAGATTTAGAGGAGAGAGAACAATGAACGAACCGTCAATAGTTAGCCAGCTTTTAGGAAATGGCGCAGTGATTTTAGGGTTTATCAGCGCAGGTATTTTAGCTCATCAGTTAGAAAAGCAAAAAGAGGAAGAAAGACGAGAAGAGCAAGAATTTGCGTCTATGATTATTCAAGGGTATAACCATGCTTACGAACGTGGTAGAGAGGCAGAACGCCAAGAAATCCGCAAGAATATCCGTCGTCCGTTCAGGGGTTTTACATACGACAACGAACCGCCTGTAGGCTTGCGCCCAGAACCTCTGGCATTACCAGAGCCACGGAGAGTACAATATGCAAATCGTATGGGATAGACAAGCGTGGGATTTATCCATTTGCAAGCGTAGAGAGAAGATGCGTGTTCTAAAAATGATGGCGCATATGCAACATGAAATCGATGTTCTCAAGAAGCGATTGCAACAGGAACAATCTTTGAGAAAGAGATTAGAAGCAGAGAATTTTCAATTAAAACTAAGGAGAAAAAGATGGTAACGATTAATAAACTAGAAATCGAAAACGTCAAACGTGTTAAAGCGGTTAAATTAGAGCCATTAGCGACTGGTTTAACCATTGTCGGCGGAAATAACAATCAGGGGAAAACAAGCGTGCTGGACGCGATCGCTTGGGCGTTAGGTGGTAACAAGTACAGACCTAGCCAAGCTCAGAGAGAAGGAAGTACGATTCCGCCTAGCTTAAAAATCACGCTATCAAATGGCTTGATTGTGGAGCGTAGCGGAAAGAACAGTACTCTCAAAGTGATTGACCCGAGTGGTAACAAGGCTGGTCAAAACTTGCTGGATAGCTTTGTGGAAGAGCTGGCCATCAACTTGCCAAAATTCATGGAGCAGACTAGCAAAGAGAAGGCTAAAACTCTGTTGCAGATTATCGGAGTTGGTCCGCAACTGGCTGAACTGGAAATGCAAGAAAAGGCCAAGTATGACGAGCGTCACGCAATCGGTGTGATCGCTGACCAAAAGGAGAAGTTCGCAAAAGAACAACCTTACTATCCTGACGCACCGAAAGAACTAGTCTCTATCTCTGAGCTTATCCAACAACAACAGGCTATCCTTGCTACGAACGGCGAGAACGCCCGCAAACGTCAGAACTTAGTATCTATCAAAAATCAACACGACTCAGCAGCTGCAGAGGTTGAACGATTGGAGCAATTGCTGGCCGATGCCAAAGAAAAAGAAAGTCAGTTAGCTCAAGACTTGGCTATCGCGAATACCGATGCTATGGACCTTCTCGATGAATCGACTGAGGAGATTGAAAACAATATCGCAGAGATTGACGAAATCAATCGTAAAGTACGTGCTAATCTGGACAAGGATAAAGCCGAAGAAGATGCTAAAGGATATCGTGAACAGTACAAGGAACTTGATAATGTGATTGCTGATATCCGCAAGCAGAAGACAGACTTGCTCACCAATGCAGACTTGCCGTTGCCAGGCTTATCCGTGGATGATGGTGAACTGCTCTATCTTGGCCAGCGCTGGGATAATATGTCTGGTAGTCAGCAACTACAGGTAGCGACTGCAATCGTGCGTAAATTGAAACCAGAGTGTGGCTTTGTGTTAATTGACAAGCTGGAGCAAATGGATCAGTTGACTCTACAAGAATTTGGCGCATGGCTTGAGCAGGAAGGATTGCAAGCAATCGCGACACGAGTATCAACAGGAGATGAATGTAGCATCCTGATTGAAGACGGGTATAGCGTTAAGCCAGAGGTGGCACAGGCACCTAAAACATGGCAAGGAGGATTTTAAAATATGCAAATCACAAGAGGAAAACGGGCGCGAGCTCAAAAGGTAGTTATCTACGGTCCGGAAGGAATTGGCAAGTCCACGTTTGCTGCTGAATTTCCAAATGCTGTCTTCATCGACACGGAAGGTTCGACAGATAACATGGATGTAGCTAGATTAGACAAGCCGACCAGCTGGACCATGCTGATCAATGAGATTGCTTTCATTAAGGCAAATCCGACTGAGTGCGGGACACTCGTCATTGATACGATCGACTGGGCGGAATCCATGGCAGTTAATTACATCTGTTCGCAACATGGTAAGCAAGGGATTGAGGATTTTGGCTGGGGCAAGGGGTACACCTTTGTTCAGGAAGAAATGGGACGTTTCTTAAATAGCCTGTCTGACTTGGTTGATATGGGTATCAATGTAGTATTAACTGCACACGCTCAGATTAAGAAATTTGAACAGCCTGACGAGATGGGTTCTTATGACCGATATGAGCTCAAGCTTGGTAAGAAGACAAGTTCCCAGACAGCGCCGCTCGTAAAAGAATGGGCGGATATGGTTCTATTTGCCAACTACAAAACCTTAGTCATGACGACTGATAACGGCAAAAAGAAAGCCCAGGGCGGTGAACGTGTGATGTATACCAATCATCGACCAGCTTGGGATGCTAAGAACCGACATGGTTTACCAGATGAATTACCGTTCCATTATGCAGGGATTGCTCATATCTTTACTGTCCAACAAGTACAGGAGCCTGTGCCACAACCGCAGACAGTCGCTCCAGCACCTCAGCAGGCTGTTCAGCAAGCCTCTGAGCAAGTTCAAGAAGAATTGCCTCTCGATATGTCACAGGTGGCTGAAAAACCACAAAATGAAGCTCCTAGCACACCACAGGCAACGCTTACACAATATCACACGAACTTGCCAAAGAGTTTAACAGATCTCATGGCTCAAGGAAACGTGACAGAAGAAGAACTTCAAAAGGTAGCATACATTCGCGGGCATTTTCCACTAGGGACTCCTATCGAAAGTTTCCCAACTGACTACTGGGATATGATTGTCGCTCATTGGCAAGCAACTGTGGAAGTAATTGAAAATCAAGTTAGAAAAGAACCAGAATTGCCCTTTACGGTGTAGATTTTGGGAATTAGAAATCATAGCGAGATATAACAAGAGGTATCTATGAAAGATAAAACAATTAAAATCGACTTATCGAAAATTGCAAATACAGCCTTACAAGAGAAGGTTGACAAAGAACTTGAAAAAGTCCTTGATAACATTTTAGATCCAAATACGGAAGCTAAGGCTACTCGTAAGGTCACTATTACGCTGACGATGTCAACAGATGATGAACGTACAGTTGTTAAGACAGGCATGGAAGTCAAATCTACATTGGCACCGCAAAAAGGTGTTGCAACAACTGTTATTGTCGGTCGTGATGACGCTGGTATAATCCACGCTAATGAACTTAAAAGTGGTATCCCTGGGCAAACTTACTTTGATGACAATGGTGATATGAGAACAGATACTGGGGAACTCATCGAAAAAGTCGAACAACAAAATACAAATATTATTGATTACAACAAAAAGAAAGCAGGTAACTAACCATGACAGAAAATCTTAAAGAAGCATTATCTTATGCAGTTGAGTTAGCAGATAAAGAAAATAAAATTATTTCTTCATCAAATGGCAAGGAATATTTTGACATCAACAAGTATGACTTCAGAGAGCTTAGACCTCGCAAATACGCGCCGATTCTTGAACTTCAAACACTCAAAAGTTTAGTTGATTACCTCAAATCAGATAACGATTTTATCGGTGGTCATAGACTTATAGTGGTGGTAGAAAGTTATCAAAGAGTTTCCGTGTATGATCAAGTGGATGTTGAATATGGCAAACGTCCTCAACTTGTATCTGTAAAGGCATCTGTTCCAGTTATTCCCTTTAGTAATTGGTGTAATCAGGAAGAGTTTAATATTATGTTGCAATCTATGTTTATCAATGATGCAGATCGCAATCTAGTTTTAGATTTTGCTAGTCACTTAAAAATCGAAAAAGGGGCAGAGGCTCAAGATAACGGCATTACACAAACTGTGACTGTTCGTGATGGTGTAGCAAGTCTAGCACAGGCTAAGACTCCAAATCCAGTAACCTTACGACCATATCGTACCTTTAATGAAGTAGAACAACCAGCAAGTCAGTTTGTATTCAGAGTTAACAAATCAGCGAATCTAGCTCTCTTTGAAGCGGACGGAGGCAAATGGAAATTAGATGCTGTTAAAAACATCTCAGATTATTTAAAAACAGAACTTGCAAACAACGATAAAATCACAATTTTAGCATAAGGAGAAAAACAACATGACACAACAACAATACAACAACTTTGAACGCGAATTTGGATGGGAAGATACGATTGAAAAAGACTCGGAATACGTCCTACTACCTGACGGTTTATACCACTTTACAGTAATCGGTATGGAGCGCACACGCCACACGCCAAATCCACAAAATCCCGGAAAATTGCCAGCGTGTAACAAGGCTATCGTCAGCATCAAGATTGTAGCTAACGAAGGCGAAACTGAATTGCGTCACAATCTATTCCTGCACAGCTCAACCGAAGGAATGCTATCTGCTTTCTTTGCTGCAATTGGCCAAAAGAAAAAAGGCGAACCGCTTCGCATGAACTGGAATACCATCATCGGCGCAACTGGTGTATGTAAAGTCGGAACCAGACAATACAATAACAACAATTACAACGAAGTTAAGTCCATGCTCTATCCTGAAGATGTGGATTATACAAAAGTATTGAATCAACAACCCGGGCAAGCTACACAAGGAAGCTACCAGCAACCACAGCAACCGAATTTTGCGCAACAACCACAAGGACAAGCTGGATACCAAGCTGGACAATTCTAGGAGGTAAGGGATGCAATTAAGACCTTATCAACAGGAAGCACGGGAGGCTGTTCAAGCTGAATGGGCTAAAGGTCGCAAGCGCACGCTCTTAGTACTGCCAACAGGTTGTGGAAAGACGATTGTTTTTTCCAAAATTATCGAAGATCAAGTGAGAGAGGGCAAGCGTGTACTTGTCCTTGCTCATAGGTCTGAATTGTTAGAGCAGGCTAGCGACAAGCTCAAGACTGCAACAGGACTTGGTACGGCTTTAGAGAAAGCAGAAAATACTTCTATCGGTTCTTGGTATCGGGTCGTCGTTGGCTCAGTTCAGACCATGCAGAGAGAGAAGCGATTACGACAGTTTCCGCCCGAATGGTTTGATACGATTGTAGTCGACGAAGCGCACCATGCTATTTCAGATGGTTACCAGCGTGTGCTTGGCTATTTTGAGAAGTCGGATGTATTAGGGGTAACCGCCACACCAGACCGTGGAGATATGAAAAACCTTGGTTCCTACTTCGATAGCCTCGCTTATGAATATTCGCTAGTCCAAGCTATCAAAGAAGGTTACTTATCTAAAATCAAGGCTTTAACAATTCCGCTCAACTTGGATTTATCAAATGTGAGCATGTCGGCAGGCGATTTCAAGGCGAGCGATGTCGGAACGGCATTAGATCCATACCTAGAACAGATAGCAGACGAAATGGTCAAGCAATGCGCAGACCGCAAGACGGTTGTATTCTTGCCATTGGTAAAGACCTCGCAGAAGTTTCGCGATATCCTAAACGCAAAAGGATTTCGTGCTGCTGAGGTCAATGGAGAGTCCAAGGATCGTGCAGAAATCTTAGAGAACTTTGAGAAAGACCGTTACAACGTGCTTTGTAATTCGATGTTATTGACTGAAGGGTGGGATTGCCCGTCAGTGGATTGTGTAGTAGTGCTAAGACCTACTAAGGTACGTGCCTTATATAGCCAGATGGTGGGGCGTGGTACTCGTTTACATCCAGGAAAGGAAGAATTACTCTTGCTAGATTTTCTCTGGCACACTGAACGCCATGAGCTATGCCGTCCAGCTCATTTAATCTGTGAGACTCCAGAAGTCGCTCAGAAAATGGTTGAGAACATGGAAGAGCAAACTGGTGTAATGCTTGACCTTGAAGATATGGAAGTTAAGGCAGCAGAAGACGTAGTCGCTCAGCGCGAGGAGGCACTAGCCAAACAGCTAGAAGAAATGCGTAAACGTAAACGCAAGCTAGTAGATCCATTGCAATTTGAAATGTCTATCCATGCCGATGATTTGTCGAACTACGTTCCTAACTTTGGATGGGAAATGGCTCCTGCTAGCGATAAACAAATCAAAGCTCTTGAGAAATATGGCATACTTCCTGACGAAATCGCGAATGCTGGAAAGGCTGCTTTATATTTAGATAGATTACACAAGCGACAAGCGGAAGGTTTAACAACACCTAAACAAATCAGATTACTTGAAAGATACGGTTTCAAAGGTGTGGGAATGTGGCCGTTCGAAGAAGCTAAAAATATGATTAATCGCATAGCAGCTAATGGTTGGAGAGTTCCGACAAGCGTGCGACCAGCTGAATATGTACTAAATTAAGAAGGAGGAGATAGTGGCAGAGAATGATTTTAATTTGTTGCCGTTGCTGGATTACATCAATCCTGCCACGGTAGATTATCAGACGTGGGTCAATGTCGGTATGGCTCTTAAACATGAAGGATATACAGCATCCGACTGGGATAACTGGTCACAAAATGATAGTCGATACAAGAAATTTGAGTGTTTCAAGAAATGGGATACTTTCAATGAACAAGCAGGAACTATCGTGACGGGTGCGACGATTACCCAACTTGCTAAAGAAAATGGCTGGGTGTCGCAATCCAGCTACGATAGCGAGAATGCACATGAATTAGACTGGACCGATACAATAGATCGTGATTATCGTGTCATTGATAAAGACTGGATTGAAGGTAAGGAAATCCATGAGCCAACTATTTGGAACCCGGTTCAGGAGATTATCAAATATCTTGAAACACTCTTCGAAGCTAGCGAAAATGTTGGGTACGTTACTGAATGCTATCCAAAGACTGACGATGAAACAGGAGAGACTGTCAAATGGCTACCTACGAAGGGAGCTTATGACCGGACTGCTGGGCAATTGATTGAAGAACTTAGTAGATGTAATGGCGATATCGGTGCAGTGCTAGGTGATTATCACGAAGAAGCCGGCGCATGGGTTCGATTCAATCCAATGGACGGTAAAGGTGCAAAAAATGAAAACGTGACAGATTTCAGATATGCCCTGGTCGAATCCGACAGTATGCCAATCGATAAACAGAACGCCATATACAAAGAACTTGAATTACCGATTGTTGCCTTAGTGCATAGCGGAAACAAGTCACTACATGCCATCGTCAAAGTAGATGCCAAGAATTACGAAGAATACCGTAATAGGGTTGATTATCTTTATAAGGTTTGTCAAAAGAACGGCATCATCGTCGATACACAGAATCGAAATCCAAGTAGACTATCTCGTATGCCTGGGTTCATCCGTAATGGACAGAAGCAATTCTTAGTAGATACTAACATAGGTAAGACCGATTGGGATGAATGGTATCAATACATCGAAGATTTGAATGACGACCTGCCGGATCCAGAAGGATTGGCCGATAGCTGGGATAATTTGCCAGAATTGGCTCCTGAGTTGATAAAAGGTGTCCTTCGTCAAGGCCATAAGATGCTGATTGCTGGACCGTCAAAAGCAGGTAAGTCATTCGCTTTAATTGAAATGTCAATTGCAATTGCTGAAGGCAAAAGGTGGTTGGGTTGGGATTGTACCCAAGGACGTGTGTTATACGTTAACCTGGAACTAGATAGACCATCCGCCTTGCATCGTTTCCGTGATGTTTATCAAGCGATGGGATTGCCACCACAAAACATCAGTAACATTGATATCTGGAACCTTCGTGGAAAGACCGTACCGATGGACAAGCTAGCGCCTAAACTTATTCGTCGAGCTTTGAAGAAAAACTATATCGCAGTTATCATCGATCCAATCTATAAGGTATTGACGGGTGACGAGAATAGCGCGGACCAGATGGCGCACTTTACAAATCAATTCGACAAAGTAGCGACAGAGCTCGGCTCCAGCGTTATCTACTGTCATCACCACTCAAAGGGCAGTCAAGGTGGCAAGAAGTCCATGGACCGCGCTAGTGGTTCGGGTGTATTCGCTCGGGATCCTGACGCGCTTATCGATTTGGTCGAGCTAGAAGTGTCAGAAGAATTGCTTACTCAAAGACTTAATCAAGCAGCGTGCGAAGTGTACAAACAGGCCTTGCAAGAGCGAAATAATGCCTATTACCAACATAATGTCGGACTAGATGATCTATTAAGTCCAGCGCAGATGAGAACGCACTTTGAAAAAGGCATCTCTGATGTCATGGCTCGTGCTCCTTATGTAGACAAGCTCGAAGAAGCTCGCAACAAGATTCAGATAGCAACTGCATGGCGTGTGGAAGGTACGCTTCGAGAATTTGCTAAGTTCAAGCCAGTGAACATGTGGTTTAGCTATCCAGTACACGCGCTTGATGAATCGGGTGTGTTGGCGGATATTAAGCTGGACGATGATAAGCCAGGGTGGATGAAAGCTAAAGAAACTCGCAAAAAGAACGCGAAGGAAGATAAAAAGCAAAAACTCATAGAGTTCGATGAAGCTATCGAAAACGCGAATTTTGGCGAGCCTCCCTCAAAAGAAGACGTAGCTGAATATTTAGGAATTTCTGTAAAAACAGTTACTCGCAGATTGAATTCATCCAAAAAATATTGGTTCGACAAGAACTCAAATTCAATAAAAGAAAAAGGACAAGACCATAAAAACGTGGTCGTGTCCGAATAAGACAACACCATAAATTCATGGTTGTGTCTTTGTCTCGAAAAGGACAGACAAGACCATAAAAACGTGGTCGTGTCCGGGACAGCCACCTATATATTATATATATAGATAATGTCCTGTCGTCCATCATGTCCATACCTGTATAGACAGGGTTGCTTAAAATGCACCCTGTCATATACAAGGTCCATGGACTAAAAGCGAAATTTAAAAAGAAAAGGAGTGCATTTATAAAAATGGTAATTGAATTCTTTTTACCGATGAAAAAAATACCGACAACAACTCATCAACAGAAAAAGGTAAATACGAGATTTGGTAAGCCAATCTTTTATGAGCCAGAGGATCTAAAAAATGCCAGAGCAAAATTCGAAAGTTTGCTTGCGCATCATGTACCTCTGAATAAAATTGAAGGCGCGATTCGATTAACAGTTAAGTGGTGTTTCCCTCGTATCAAAAAAAGCTATGATGGTCAGTACAAGACCACGAAGCCAGATACAGATAATTTACAGAAGTTGCTCAAGGATTGCATGACGAAACTTGGATACTGGCAAGATGATGCTCAAGTGGCCAGCGAGATTGCTGAGAAGTTCTGGGCTGACACAGTTGGGATCTATATCAAGATTGAGGAACTACCATGAGAATTGACTACATTGATTTCTTTAGCAGACAAATTCCAGAATGGATGTCGCGTAGCAATCAGAAGAGTCAAGAGGTCGGTTTTGCTTCCGACGCTTATTGGTTATGGGCAGTGTCATCAATCGGAGAAATTTGTAAACAATATAATGATGATGAACTAGTGACAGAGCAGTTCGGCCTACTCTTTAACTGGCTAGAAAAACAAGCAGGATAAGCCATGGAATACAGCAAACAAACAGTAATCGACGGATTGAAACGCACAATCGAGCAAAACGAAGAGAAGATAGTCGAGTATTCGAAGCCGTGCGATGCACGCAAGAGACGGATTAGAGCTCTGGAGCGCGATTTGTTGAAGAAAAAGAATAAAGAATTGAGGAAAAAAGTGGAGGAATTCGAAGATGATGGAAGAGTTGAAGCAAAAAGTTAATGCAGTATACAACTGGACGGTAGAAGACGGGAAGCCCAAACCTCCCCAACAAGATTTACCACAAGCAGTGAAAGACCGGGCGGACTATTTTTGGGAAATGGCAGAAGATAGTATGACGTTTATGGGAGCGATGGAATGCATCTTCGCTGATGAAAAGCCTACAGACTATGATTTGGGAGCTACTAAGGATTGGTTACCAAAATCTAAGGAGTTTGATGATTGGATTGGCTATTCGCCAAGCATGGCTCAGGTAGTTATTGCAGTTTATTTGATTTATGGAGGAAACTAAGATGAATATTAAGGCATTGATTAAGAAGTATGAAGCGGTTGAATGTGTTGTAGGTATTGTTAGCGGAAAAACTATTCTAAAAACCGTTCTAAAAGACTTGCAACAACTAGACGAACCAGAAAAAGTCAAAGTTCCGCAGTTTGTGGCGGGAATTATCGAGTATTACAAGGGACAGAACGCTACATTATATGATGCGCTTAGAGAAAAAAACTTCAACAAACAATACAATGAGTGGTTGATGAATGAACAGGATGCTTACAACAAAGTCGCTCGTGCATGGCTTGACGGCTACGAGGTCGAGGAAGAGAAGCGGTATTTGGTGAAGGTGAAAGGTATCGTAAACGCACTGAGCTTTTTGAGCTATCACAAAAATGCTGATATATGGACGGTCACAGATAAAAATAATTCAGACGGACACAGAGCACACCACACCTGTAAAGAACTAGAAGAAGCTGGGTTCGGCTGGGTATTTGATTGCCCAGGGATTGAGATTGAGGAGGTTGAGTGATGATACAAACGCTTGAAGAAGGAATGAAGAATCAAAGTAAGCGCATAAAAATCCCAATGAAAATCAGACCGTTTGATGTGGGTTATCGAATAGTAAATAAACACGGTCAAGCGCTTGCCTTAAAAAACGGAGCAAGTATATTCGCTTTACCTTCGCTGGCCGAAAAAGCGATAAAGAAAGAGTTTGGAAAAAATGATCCAGACTTTGACATTGGAAAACATTTTGTTAAAGAGGTCGCTATTGTCAATTTAAGTAAATTTCATAGTTATTTTGAGGAGGTGGAGTGATGAAACCTGAAATAAACTCTGTATGGCTTCATCTCAAAACTGGGAAAAAGTATAAAGTAGTGCAAGTCGGTCTGTGGGAAGAAACACTTGAGAAATGCGTGGTTTACGTATCTTTAGACCAAGAAAAGAGATGCTGGATTAGACCTTTTGAAATTTTTATGGACGGGCGCTTTAAGGAGGTCATAGATTGAAACGATTCATAGCAATCTGGATTCTGCTGTCTGCTGGATTGAACATCTGGCAGATGGACAGGATTCGAGATTTGGAAGAGAAGAAGCCGATGGTTATCTACAAGGCGGATAACGCAGGCGCTGAGATATTTGGTAAGGTCGTCGAAAAAGGACGACACGGCAAGCTATATACGCTTACCATTCGTGACTACGGTGTGTTCGTGGTTACGAAGGACGTGTATGAGAAAGTGAAAGTTGGGGATGAGGTAAGAATATGAATTATAAAGTAACAGTCGATGGCAAGGAAATCGAATACGGTGCATTGGTTGAAAAATCACGTTTTTCAGAAAAAGAATGGTCTGCTATTTATGCGGAAATCGTGAAACAGAATCAGCCAGAAGTCTTTGAACGTAAGAAAGCAGATATTGATTACATCGATGTATTTGGTGCTCTGATTGCTCTTGAGGAACGATATGAAGCATTGCTTGAGCTATTACCTCAAAATCAATTCTCTTACGCTGGCACTCATCCAAAATGGGTAGCTGATGCAGTGGCAGAGAACACTTTGAATAAAGAGGACACGATGCTAGATGTATCTGATTTAATCGGACGATGCAGTACTATCGAAGAATTGAAGAACGAACTGACAGAGTATTTTGATTTAGAAGAATTGTAGGAGTTATCATGAACACACTAGAAAAAGTCAAACAATGGTTTATTGATCGTGATTTAGAGAACGGTGGACGACTAGACAAGCAGTCATTAAAACTTAGCGAAGAGTTCGGTGAGTTATGTGCAGGCTATCTCAAGAAGAATGAGCAACTGACCAAGGACAGTATCGGAGATTGTGCAGTTGTGATTGTCGGTCTGGCCTTGCTGATAAAAGAGGATCTGGATAAGATTTTTGAGGAAGTGAGTTTCATCGAAAATGAAGATGTGATGAATTCCTTTAAATGGTTAAGTGCTGAGATTAGTAGTTTTCAATTGAGGCAGGATTCAATCGGTAAGAAAATGTGTCGATATAATTTAGCGCATTCAATCGGTTATCTAAAATCAATCAGCAATATTCTCGGTTATGATTTTGAAGAATGTTTCGAACTGGCATACAAAGAAATCAAAGACCGAAAAGGTCGTTGGATTGACGGAACTTTCGTAAAAGAGGAGGATTTAGGATGATACCAAAATTTAGAGCGTGGGATGTGTTAGCAGAAAAAATGATTGATGAAATACTGATGATTTCATTTGTCAGAAAAGAAATCATAGGGAAGTTTAGCAAAGGCTCTACATCAGTTCCGTTAAAATTTGAAGATGAGCGAAACGGGGAAGACGTTATCCTCATGCAATCAACAGATATGGTTGACAAAAACGGCAAGGAAATCTTTGAGGGGGATGTTGTTGGAATGCGAAATCCTAGAGATAGAAGACAGATTGGGATGTTTCAAGTGGTGAGGGTTGCAAACTCACCTATGCTAGGTTTACTTTGTAAGAAGCTTACCACAGAAATCTTTAATCTTTATGAGCACATGAGAAATTACTATGAGGTCAAAGGCAACATCTACGAAAACCCAGAGCTTTTGGAGGATAAATAATGAACCCAGAAATAATTGACAATGTAAACAAACCAAGCCACTACCAAGGTCGATATGGTATGGAATCTATCGATGCTTTAAGGAACTTCATGACAGATGAGCAGTTGAAAGGTTTTTTTATGGGTAACAGTCTGAAGTACATACTACGACACCAGAAGAAAAATGGTCTTGAAGACCTAAAAAAAGCCAGAAAGAACCTTGACTGGCTGATTGAGGAGATGGAACATGAGAATTAAAACATTAATGGGTACAATCATCAATGTTGACAGGATAAAGCGCAGTATCACAGTTGAGGGCGTTGAATTGGGATCAGATTGTCGTGCACTGACTTCTAAACACAAAGATGGTACAGGTACAATAACACTAGTTTTTGATGGGAAAATAATTTAAAAAAGGAGTAAAATCAATGTTTACACAATACAATCACGAAACAGGAAAAACGACACTTACAAAACTTGCTAAGGGCGGTATCATTACAGTTGCAGCTGTTGCTTCACTTGGAATTTTTCGTCTTACGGCTGTGAAACGTATCCCAGCTAATACAGTTGGAGTTAAGGTTAGCGCAATTGGAGGTGTTCAAGAAAACACCCTGCAAACAGGATATCATCTAAACATGCCATTTATTGACAAAGTCTACACCTTATCTACGTCTGTTCAAACAAAAACAATGGAGAAAATCACGACTCAGACAAAAGACGGTCAATGGTTGAATACGAATATCGATGTGAAATATCGTGTCAATAAGGAAAAAGCCATGACGGTATTCTCTAACTACACTACCTTGGAAACAGTAAATGATAGTGTAGTATCTCCAGCGGTTCAACGTGCTATAGAATCGGTAACAGGTAATTATGATATCTATGATGTGCTGGGTGACAAGCGTACTGAAGTTTATGAGGCAATTGATAAGGCTCTTAAAGAAAAATTTGAGTCTTACGATTTGGAGTTTGTTTCTTTTACAATTACAGATCAAGACGCTGGAGATGAAATTGAAGCAGCAATCAAAAATGAATCGGTCAAACAAAAGGAAATAGACACAGCTAAACAGGAACAGGAAAAAGCTAAGGTTGAAGCCGATACCAAGAAAGTTCAAGCTCAAGCAGAAGCAGACGCAGGTATCATCAAAGCAGAAGGTGAAGCCAAGGCCAACAAAGCTAAGTCAGATTCAATCACAGATAATCTTATCCGGATGAAAGAAGCAGAAGCCAGAGAGAAGCATGGCTGGGTCACTGTTAACGGTGCAGGTAGTGTGATCACGAATAAAGAATAAAATAAAAAAGCTAAGACACCCTCTGTCTCAGCTATAATCTCAATAATATTATTATATCACAAAGGAGATAGAGAGTGAACAAGGCTAAAGAACTATTGAAAGAATTACAAGACCTTGACATGGACATCCAAAGCCGTATAGATGAAATCAATGAGCTTGAGGCAGGTTTGCTCTCAAGTCCCAAGTGGTCAGGTGTCAAAGTCCAAGGTGGACAGACTAGAAGAGTTGATGATGTCTATACTCAGCTGGTAGTGATGAAAGAGGCTATAGAGCAGGATGCTAAAGAGGTCATTAACAGAAAACTTGAATTAGGTCGAATGATCAATAAGTTAACAAATCCGAAGCATCGGACAATTTTGAGAATGACATATATTACCAAAATGTATATTGAGGATATTTGTGATAAGTTATCAATCAGCAAGAGTTCGTATTACAGCATGCGTAAGGTTGCTATTGAAGAGCTGGAGGTAATTTTGGAATAATTTGGAATTTCTTGAGTTATCTTGAGAATATCTTGAGAATATGTGTTAATCAAAACAATCTTGATGTGCACTGTAACGATAATCTGTTAGAATGGTAGTGTCAAGAATTGAAAAAAGAGGTACCTGAAATCAGGGTGTCGTAAAGACATTGAGGGTTCGAGCCCCTCCCTCTATTTCGTTCATTGACGTCTCCTTTATAATTTATTATATTTTTCCGAGGCTTCGGTCTCGTTTTGGCGATGACAGGTAAGTGGTTTCTCTCCTATGTTTCCTTCGGTTCAATTCCGGACATCGCCGTTAAAGACTACAAAAAAATAAATCAGAAAATTTATTTCTAATTAACAAGCAAGGTTGTAGTCGTCTTGCAGGAAGGTCGCACACCGTGTGGCTTTTTTTGATTATTAAAAAAGGTGGTGATGGAAAATTGAATGAAAGACAAAGACGATTCGCTGATGAGTACATCATCAGTAGAAACGCAACACAATCCGCTATTAAGGTGGGGTACTCAGAGAAAACGGCATATAGCATAGGACAAAGATTGTTGAAAAATGTTGAGATTTCTGAATACATTAAAAAACGTACAGAGGAACTTTTCGACGAACGTTCGATGTCAATCGTAGAAGCCTTGGCAATCTCTGCTAGTATTGCTAGAGGGGAAACTCAACAAGGGTATTCTAAAAAAACTGTAAAGACCGCTGAAGGTGTGGAGGTATCAGAAACGACTTATGAATTTACTCCGACGATTGAAGAAAGGCAACGCTCTATAGATCACATATTCAGAGTGAATGGAGCGTATTTAGAGAGAAAAGAAATCGAGATGTCTTCGGCTGTTCAATTCGTTGACGATATAGGAGTTAGCGATGAAGCGTAGAATGAGTGAGTTTATCCCAAAAGCTTTTTACTCTATGTGGCGTGCAGCATTCGACCCTAAAATCTTACATGTGGTTGAAAAAGGTGGGCGTGGTTCTGGTAAGTCAAGCGACCTAGGCCACACTATCATTCAACTGATTATGCGCTATCCAGTCAATGCGGTGTGTATTCGTAAGACAGATAACACATTAGAACAGTCGGTCTATGAACAATTGAAATGGGCGATTAGCGAGCAAGGGGTTAGTCATTTATTTAAGTTAAATAAATCCCCTTTGAAGATAACCTATATCCCAAGAGGGAATTATATTATCTTCCGTGGTGCACAAGATCCAGAGCGTATTAAATCCTTGAAAGACAGTCGCTTTCCGTTTGCGATAGGCTGGATTGAGGAGTTAGCTGAGTTTAAAACTGAAGATGAAGTAAAGACAATCACCAACTCGCTCCTACGTGGAGAATTGGCTGATGGTCTTTTTTATAAGTTCTTTTACTCTTACAACCCACCGAAAAGAAAACAATCTTGGGTGAATAAGAAATATGAGAGCGTCATACAACCTCCTAACACCCACGTACACCATTCAACTTACTTGGACAACCCATATATATCCCAAGCCTTCATAGAAGAAGCAGAGGCTACGAGAGAGCGTTCAGAGAAGCGTTACCGTTGGGAGTATCTGGGCGAGGCTATTGGTTCGGGTGTAGAACCGTTTGAAAATCTGGTATTTCGCAAGATTACAGATGAGGAAATAGCAAGGTTCGATAACATTCGGCAAGGCAACGACTTCGGTTATGCTAATGACCCTCTGGCTTTTGTGAGATGGCATTATGACAAGAAGAAGCGAGTTATCTATGCTATCGATGAGATTTATGGCGTGAAGATTAGCAACCGTGAATTGGCTGAAAGAATCCGTGAGAAAGGCTATCAATCTCAGATGATAACTTGTGATAGTGCAGAACCTAAGTCGATTGATGAGTTAAAACTGCAGTTGAATATTCCGCTTGTTCAAGGCGCTAAGAAAGGTTCTGATAGTCGTGAGTATGGAGAACGCTGGTTGGATGATTTGGATGCGATTGTGATAGATCCAGAACGCACACCGAATATCGCACGAGAATTTGAAAGCGCCGACTATGCAGTTGACCGTGATGGAAATCCCAAGCCTAAGCTAGAAGAAGTAAATGACCACACAATCGACGCTACTAGATATGCGTTTGAAGACGATATGAGACAGCCAGGAATATCGTTTTGGTAGGAGAAGGAGAAATGTTGAGTAATTGGTTTAAATGGTTAATCAGGCGGTTGTTGATTAAGAATACAACCCAAAATGAAATACTAGAGATTGAGATAAAAGAACACCAGGATTCTGAGAAAGTAAGTACGATGAAAGAGGCTTACAACTACTATCGAAACCGCACGGATATCCGAAATAAGAAGGTAGATGTGGATTGGCGGACGAACTCAAGGATTGAATTAGGTTTATTTAAGAAACTGGTAGACCAGAAGGTCGGGTATTTGTTTTCTAAACAACCGACAATCTCGCTTGAGGGAGAAAAATCACAAGTTTTCTTAGATAGCGTGTTTGACGAGGATCTTTTATCTACAATTAAGTCGCTCGGTAAAGAAGCTGTGATGAAAGGGATAGCTTATGGCTTGCCTTATTACGACGAGAATGGTCGTCTACGCTTGTTTAAAATCCCAAGTGAACAGATTATCCCTTTTTGGAAAGATGAGCGTCATTTGGAACTATCCGCCTTTGTACGTGTCTACAAACAGGCAGTCTACGAAAGCGGAGTGAAGAAGACCAAAACTTTTGTAGAATACTACGATGAACAAGGAATTACAGATTATATCTGGACAGGTTCACACCTCGAACTCAATCCACTTTCTAAAGAGACCAAGGGGAATTTTTATTACGTCAACGCAGACGGCACACGGACCCCTTATACTTGGGAGAAAGTCCCTCTGATTCCATTCCGTTACAACGAGTATGAGGACGGTCTTTTAGTCCAAACCAAGTCTTTGATTGATAATATTCAACTTCAAATGTCTACTAACGCTGATATGTTGGCAGATATGCCGAAGTTGATTTACGTTTTGAAAAACTATCAAGGCGCAGACTTGGGCGAGTTCATGAATAATCTGAATAAATTCCGCTCTATCAAAGTCTCTAGCGATGGTGGTGTGGATACCTTGCAGGCGGACAATGATACTAGCGGAGTTGAAGCAGATATCGAACGCTCTCGTAAGTTCTTGTATGAGGCTGCACGAGCCATTGATACCCAAGATGATAATCTAGGCAATGCAAGTGGCCAAGCTCTTAAATGGCGCTATACAGACCTTGATTTGGACTGTAATGAGCTAGAAAATGAGTTCCAAAAAGGTATCAAGCAATTCCTTTGGTTTGTAGAACAGTATGCGGCCAACAAAGGAGTAGCGTTTGACGCATCTAAATTTACTTATGTCTTTAACCGTGACATCATTTCAAATGAGTCTGAAGCTATTCAAGATTGTGTGAACTCAATCGGTATCTTAGACGACCTAAGCATTCGTGAACAACATCCATGGTATCAACCAGAGGTTGAGAAACGGTTGAAAGAACAACAGGAACAAGGACAAGATCCATACTCTGAAACTAATTTCAAAAAGGTAGAGGATGACCATGACGACCGAGAACAAGAAAAAGATAGATGAGTATTGGACTGAGCGCGCTTTACAACAGGAACAAAATGCTCAGATAGTTGCTGATAGGTACATGGTCCAGATTGGTCAATCTTTGGCAGACTATAAACACCAGCTTGTTTCTGAGATTGAGAAGTTCTATGCCAGGTATGCAGTTGATAATAAAATGACTCACGCAGAGGCCAAGCAATATCTGACAGATAAAGAGCGTAGAGAGTTTAAGAATGTAACTCTTGAAAGATTCCGTGAGATGGCTTTAAATCCTGACACACCGACACCACTGTTGGACGCCTTGGGTTATCGCCATCGTATTAGTCGCAAGGAGGCTTTGCTTGCTGAAATTGAGCGTCTGACGGCTGAACTATACGGAAAGCCAGACGGCATACATGACAAGGTCACAGAGGCTCTGAGTGACGTCTACATCAAAGGTAAAATCCATCAAGCTAAGAACTTGGCACATTTTGGAATCATAGAGAAACCAATATTAGGTGTCGATGCAGTAAAATATAAGATGGGGAGTAACTGGAGTGGTAGAACTTTTTCTGAAAATGTTTGGGTTCATAAAGAAGTTGCTTATAAGGCAATCAGTGATGTCCTGAATAAAGGCCTAACGGGTGGATGGTCTATTGATAGAATGGCCAGGGCTCTTGCCGAACGTACAGGGGTCGCCTATCATCGAGCTGATACGCTTGTCAGAACTGAGACGACCTTTTACAATAACCTTGCGACGCTGGATACTATCAAGGAGTTGGGCGGTGACCACTACGAAATTGTAGCGGTATTAGATAGTCGTACAAGTGAGATTTGCAGGTTAGAAAATCACGAGGTTCGTTCTGTTAAGGAATATGAACCAGGGCGAACCGCACCGCCTTTTCATGTCCGTTGCCGTTCTACTATCAGGCCTGCAGTCAAGTCCGATAAACCTAGTCCTTACTTTAATATCTTGCAAAACGAAGGCTCAGTAAAATTAGCCACTGAGCAACGTTCCCTAGACGAAATCTTTGCAGGATGGGAGCGTGAAGGGGAAGCGGTTAAAGAAAAACTGTTTGCGAAAGACGGGGAAAAGGTGTATAATCAGGGTATGGATAAGTTAGATTCTTTAGTCTCTAGCGGTTCAATAAGTGAGGCTCGCGGAGATGTAGAAAAGCAAAAAAGTGATTTTGCGATAAAATACTATGAGCAACTGAAAAATTCTAATCGTGCAAATGTTGTAGAAAAAATGGTAAAAAGTAGCAAACTTCCTCATTCTACAGTATCAGAAGCATTAGAACATATTTTAGATAACCAGTATTTGTTGTGGGATTTTGAAGCTTTTGAAGAGAGGATGATGAACTTTTATCCGCACTATGACATGGCTCAAAGTTTTCAAAGATTATACTTGGGTAATCCAAAGAAATACGATATATTGATGCTACAGCACGAAAGCCTTGAATCATACTACATGAATCAGTTAAAAATGGATTATGACGAAGCTCATAAAAGAGCTAACCTACAATTTAATTATCAGGAGGCAAGCGAAAATGGCGAAGATTGATAAACAAATTATTACTATGCGTAAAATAGAAGATGGTACTGCTATGAGACAATATTCTGCTGTTAGTGGAGAATGTCAAGGTATTGCAACAGTTGATAAAACCACTTTAAAATATAGCTATACAGGAGATGATTTAGGACAATTCGCTTCGTTTGTAAAAGATACTTTAACTAAAAGTATTAAGCTGGGTAAAGAGTTGCCAGATAAATTTTCTTACGGTTTTGGATAAAGTGTTGAGGTTCTATCATGGAAGTAATGGCTATGCCTAGCAAAGAAGTTTTGATTTTTACAAAACAAATCCGCCACTGGATTGTCGGCGATAAAACTATTTCAGGAAAGAAACAATTTATTTTCCGTGAGGATACTCCTGCTGAAATTTTAAAACTTTATCAAGATATAAAACCAAAACTTGAATTTGCTTATTAACAATAAAAAGCACCTAGAGAAATCTAAGTGCTTTTTTCGTACTCAGAAAGGAGTGAAAGATATGGAAGATTGGAAAGAAAGATTTAGAAAAGAATACTACGAATTGAGAGAACGATTTCAAAAGTTGGACAGGATGATTAGTCTATACGAAAAAGGACAGATAGAGTTCCAACCTAAATGTTCCATTGATTTGTTAAAAAGTCAGCGTTCAACTATGTTGAATTATTTAAAAATTCTAGAACAACGTGCAAAAATTGAAGAAATAAAATTATAAAATCTAACCGTGTCGAAATCGAGGCGGTTTTCTTATGCCCTAACCGTATGGAATTCCGTACGGTTAAATTTATATTTTGGAGGTGTTATCTTGAAGATGTATACAAAATTAGCACTAACAATTGCTGTAACCGTCATTACAACAAAGCTAGTGCTACACATAGAAGAACAGCGAAAAATCAGAGATTTACATAACCGAATCGCTAAACTAGTTCAAATCGACTAGTGTCTTTTCGCCCTGGGCATGGCGTTAAAAGGCTTTTTTACTTTACCAAGATGTCGTGGTCGTTGCCACGTTAAACAAACGTACAGGAGGAAAAGAAATGAATCGTAAATTTTTGGAACAGTTAGGATTGACTGAAGAACAAGTTGAAGCAGTTATGTCTGAACATGGCAAATCAACACAGGACCTACAAGCAAAGGTGTCTGCTGCAGAAGATAATGCCAAGGGCTTGCAGGACCAGTTGAAAGAGCGTGATAAGGACATGAAACAGCTCAAACAAGACGCTGAGGGCAATGCTGACCTACAACAAAAATACTCAGACTTGGACAGCAAGTACAAGACACAACAGAAGGAACATGAACAACAACTCAAGACAATGCAACTAGATCATGCTATTGAAATGCACTTGAGTGGTAAGGTTCATGACGCTGGAATAGTGTCTGGTCTACTAGACAAGTCTAAATTGGGATTAGGTGACAACGGAGCGGTGACTGGATTAGATGAACAGTTGACGGCTTTGAAGGAATCTAAAGGTTTCTTGTTTGCTCCAGAAAAGGCTATGGAACCACATATCGCTGGTGCTAAGCCACAAGGGGCAACACAAGAAGAAACAGTTGCTAACGACCTGACAACGCAGATGATTAATGCGTTTACGTCAGATCTATAATCAAAAATAGAAAAGAGGAACAGATATGCCAGCAACATTGAACTATGCACAGGCTTACCAACAAGGCTTGCAGGAACGTTATAGTGAAAACGGACTGTTATTCACTCAAAAACTTTGGAACTCTCCATCCAATACACTTTTGAAGTTCACAGGCGCTAAAGAAGTGAAAGTACCGCGTCTTTTGATTAAAGAAGGGCGTAAAGACCGTACACGTCGCACAATTACGAACATTGACGCTAACTATGAAAACCAATGGGAAACATACACATTGACCAATGAGCGTTACTGGTCAACACTAGTCGACCCGTCAGATGTTGATGAAAGTGACTATGTCGTTTCGATTGCTAACATTACTAAGATATTCAACGATACTGAAAAAGTTCCAGAAATGGATAAATTCATGGTATCTAAATTGTTCTCCCGTAAGAAAGCACTTGATACAGAAAGTAAACAAATTAAGTCCTTGAATTTGACTGAGGAAAACTTCCTTGCAACCTTCGATGAACTGATGGAACAAATGGACGAAGCTGGAGTACCAGCAGAAGGTCGTGTTATTTTCTGTACACCAGCAGTTAAACGTATGATCAAGAA
Organism: Streptococcus pseudopneumoniae; assembly: GCF_001070715.1. Lineage (GTDB taxonomy): Bacteria > Bacillota > Bacilli > Lactobacillales > Streptococcaceae > Streptococcus > Streptococcus pseudopneumoniae_H. The sequence goes on along the minus strand of NZ_JVRR01000118.1, from coordinate 23,684 downwards.
CATCAAGCAATTTGGTCGTACAGTCAATATCCACGGTCAAGGCACGGTGATTGACCGTTCTATCGGTCGTTTGGACGATGTGACGATTGAACCAGCTATTCCATCTGACCGTATGAAGACCTTGTACAATTTCACAAATGGTGCTAAGGTTGACCCAACTGCCAAACAAATCCATTTCTTCTTGATTCATATTCCATGTATGGCAGCGCCACAAAAATATGAATTTGTAGGACTTGACGCACCAAGTGCTTCTTCAAGTGGTAACTACTTGTACTACGAACAATCTTATGATGATGTATTGCTATTCCAGACTAAACATGAAGGTCTAGCATTTGTTGTCGCACCTTAAAGAAGGAGGATAGAAAATGTTAACAGTAAAAAAAGACAATCGTGTACTAGATATTGATGAACTGGAAAAAGTAACCTTCCTTGAAGATGGTTACGATGTGGTAAAAATCAAAGATGGCGAGTATGTCGTCGTAGAGCCAGCAACCAGCGGACGTACCTATACCATTCAGGAGTATCAAGCAGTAGTTGCAGAACGTGACCAAGCTCTTGCAGAACGTGATAAGGCTCTAGCAGAGCTTGACAAATTAGCTAAGAAATCCGCTAAAGACGATAAGTAGAAAGAGAGGTTCTGCTGATGGAGAAGATGACATTTGAAGAAATCCAAAAGCATAACGAAGATGCTAGACAAGCTTTAATTGACTTGTACGAACAACGTTATACAGGCTATCCAGGAGATTTAGTGGTCGATGAAGTCATGCAGAACATTCTTAACTACTGTAATCGTGAGGATTTTCCTTTAGAGTTGCGATTTGTGGCCATTCAGATGGTTTATGTTGTTTGTAATCCTGACCAAGCTGTACAAGGCAAGAATATTTCCGTCGGAGATACTCGTGTTGAATTGGCTAAGTCAGATCTTGCCAGACGTGCTGAAAGTGCCTTGCTGGACTTTACTAGCCAGTTACAGCGGTTCAGAAAGTTGAGGTGGTAGGATGAATATCAATGATGTTTTATCTCGGGCAACACCAAGTATTGAATGGACCTATGATAAAAAGATGGATGTGTTTGCTGCTGTCGAGGGTACGAAACCAAACGGAGCTGATTTTGTAGAGTTCAAAGAAATCTACAAGAAGGTTCCCTGTCGTGTCTCTGTTCGTAATTTAGTGAATACTGAGCAGAACGAAGCGCACCAACTCAAGACAGAACACAAGATTTTCTGTTCGCCTAAATTTACTATCGAAGCTGGTAGTAAATTGATTGTGGACGGTGTTAAATACCTGACTAGTGAAGACCCGATGGTCTATGTCACACATCAAGAAATTGTGGTAAGACGACATGAGTGGTTATGATGATAGTGATGTTCAAGAGTTCTTGAAACGACTTGAACGGGCTCAGGCAATCATTGATTCTGAGTTTATGCAGGCTGCTAAAGATATCGGCCTAGCCTTTTTGAAAGAGGTTAAGGAACGAACACCAAAGGGCTTAACAGGTAAGTTAAATCAATCGTGGAAGATGGAAGTAAGCAAAAATGGGAATGTGTACGAGGTTATCGCATTTAACCCTATGGAGTATGCTTCTTTCGTCGAAAGTGGACACCGTCAACAAGTAGGGCGTTATGTCCCTGCAATTGGTAAGCGCTTGGTCAATCCTTGGGTAGAAGGGCGCTTCATGATGAGACTGACAGAAGAACAGATTAAACAAAAAATCCCACAAATCGCGCAACAAATCGAAGAGAGACTAAAGGAGGAGCTAGGTGGATTATAGTATTAGACCACTCGTCATTAAGCAACTCAAAGATGTGTTTGGGTGCAAGGTGTATGATGAACAAATCCAGCAAGGATTGAAAACACCTTGTTTTATTGTAGATGTGAAACCTGTGACTCGGAAGCGGTTGGCAAACCAAAACGATAAGCAGGTTTTTATTGTCTTGCTGCATTACTACACCGAAAAAACAACCGACTTATACCAAAAGTTTGAAGAGATTGAAACGGTGTTTCATTCGCCTTCTTTTCGTTATTTGGGGGATAAGTACCCTATCAATGACTTGAAGGTGGAATACAATGCGAATGACTTGATATGCACATTTACAATCACTCGATACGTTCGATGGGTTGAAGAAGAACCAAGAATGCAAATATTAGAAAGGATAGGTGAAAGTTCTCATGGAGACAACGGAAAAACCGAAGACAAAAACAGTGGCACCAGCCACTGAAGATAAATTTGGTAAAGAGGCATTGCTCAAGTATTTTGAAGATGATGCCACTTTGTTAAACATTTTGCTGGAAGATGACCAGTCATACTCACTAGCAGAAGTAAGAGGCATTTTAGAAGACTGGAGAAAGGGTGTGGCTAACTAATGGCACAATGGAGAGTACAGAATAAACGAGTTCCAAAGGCCTACATCAATTTCGTATCAAGAGATGATGTGATTATTCCTTTGGAAGACAATACGATTGCAGCAGTTATGATTGCTGGATCTTGGGGAGAACCTGGTGCTTTCACCCTTGTTGACGGTACAAGCAACTTCCGCCGACTATTTGGCAAACCGATTGATGAACTGCTTCCGATTCGTGAAGCTTTGAAAGGAACTGGTAAGGTCCTTGTTTACAATGGTGTGAACAACACTGGGGTACAGGCAACGAAAACAGAAAGTGATATGGTCGTTACAGCTAAATACAAAGGATTAGCTGGTAATCATATTCATGTTATCTTCAAGAAACAAGTCGAGACTGGCTTTGAAGTGACAACTTTTTTCTTTGGAAAAGAAGTTGATAAACAAATTATCACAGCTTTGCCATTTAAAAATGACTATGTGAATGTGACTGGTACTTTAACAACAGAAGATAAAACAATCTTGCTTGAAGGTGGTACCGATGGAGCTACAACTAATTCAGAAGTCGAAGATTTCTTAAATAAACTCGATACTCAAGACTTCCGTGTCTTGGCTCTGGGTACAGATGAAAGCGCAACGAAAGCTCTTGTTACGGCTCATATCAAGAAATGGCGTGACGCTGGTCGTTCGGTCATTGCAGTCTTGAATGATTACACGGACGCTGACGATGAAGGTGTTGTATCGGTGGGTAACGGGGTTACATTAAGTGATGGTACGAAACTAAGCGCTAAGGACTGTGTATACTTTGTAGCTGGTAAGTATGCAGGAGCTGGCTTGCAATCCAATACATTCAAGTCTTATCCAGGCGCTATCGACTGTGAACGTAAGAATGAAGCAGAGGCTGAAAAGCTCATCAATAAAGGTCAGCTTATCTTTGCTTATCGAAATGAAAAAGTGATTATCCTGTCAGATGTGAACTCATTTACTAGCTATACGGCAGAACACAGTCGTATCTTTGGTAAGAACAAACTTGTCCGCACAATGGATAATATCAATACCAATGTCAAGTATATCTTTGAGAACTACTTCATCGGTAAAGTACCAAACAACGTGAATGGTCGTGAGTTGTTTAAACAGCGAATCATCACAATGGTTCTTGACCCACTTGCTCAAAAGCAAGCCTTGGAGTATAAAGCCAAAGATATTGAGATTTCACAAGGTATCACTAAAGAATCAGTTGTGGTGAACTTGCCAGTTGTCTTGACGGACGCTATGGAAATCTTGTACATGACGGTTATCTGTGATTAAGAAAGGAGAAACTAGCTAATGGCTATTATGAACCAATTAGATGCTTTGTCAGCTAAGGAAGGAACGGTCTTCTTTACAATCAATGACAAGCAATACGAACTAGCAGAGCTTATCTCGCTAGAAGCGAAGGTTGAATATACAAAAGCTGATGTTACCCCTCTCAACTCTCGTATGAAGGGTGGTAAGATTGTCGGCGCAGAAGGTACAGGTTCGTTGAAGATGTACTACCACCGTCCAGAATTAAAGACGATGGCTTTAAACTATGTCAAACAAGGTATTTTGCCTCGTATCGATATCAAGTGTACCAATGAAGACCGTACATCTCGTGCAGGTCGCTATACCATCGTTTTGAAAGGTGTTCTATTCAAAGAATCACTTATCTTTAAACTAGATGGGTCAGCGGATGAGGTCATTGACGAAGAAACGGACTTCACATTCCAAGATTTTGATATCCTATCAGAATTCCAAGAAATTACATACTAACACAAGGAGGAAATAGTGGTGAGTGGATTACAAGCGTTTTTGAAACAAAACAAAAAAGGGGAAGAGACTAAGGATGTCTTGCTTCCTTCTTTTGAGGAACCAGTTAAAATTCGAGTGTTGAGTGCTCGTGAAGCGGACTTAATCAATGACCGTTGCTTTGTCAATAAGCCCGGTCGTAACGGACGTCAAGAGCGTGTTTTTGACGGAGTTAAATATAACCGTGAGATCTGTATTGCGTCTATCGTGGTTCCTGATCTTAACGATAAAGAATTGCAAGATTCGTATGGAACAATGGGAGCTTCTGAGCTATTCGGTACTATGTTTAATTGGGGTGAAAGCGCCTTGATTTTGGAAGCTGTGACCGAACTCAGCGGTATCAACCAAACATTCCAAGACAAGGTTGACGAGGCAAAAAACTAATAAAAGAGGACGCGGAGGCACAACTTGCCTACTTCGCCCTCGTAAACTATTACATTCGCCCTAGTGAATTTGTGAATATGGATGTAGAAGAAAAAGCCTTTTTCGCTGCAGTCATGCACGAAGAGGCGAAACAACGTAAAAAAGCAATGAAGAAGTGAGGTGATTCTATTGGCAAATATACAAACAACCATGTCTTTGACCGATAGAGTCACAGGCACTTTAAATAAAATCTATGCGACTATGGAGCGTGTCAAAAATGCAGGTTCTGGCATAGATAAAGCCATGAAGGCGCAAGAGTCCGCTATGAAAAAAGCTGGTGATTCTGGTCAATATTTTGTCAATAAAGCTGGGCGAGTCGTTGATGTCAACGGTAGGTTTGTCAACAGTGCAACTCTAGCAGCTGCAGGGCTCAAAAAAGAAGAACTGGCTCTAAGAGATTTAGGGAATGCTTCGAATAACGCTTCTAAAAAACTTAGTAAGTTTAATTCTGCAAAAGGGATGATGAAAGGCGCTTTAGTTAGCGCTGCTATCGCCCTAGCTGGGGTAGTTGCAAAAAAAGCTATAGATATGTCAGACGAGTATGCTAATATGCATGCTCGTTTAGATATGATTCGAGACAGTACGCAGACGACAGAGCAACTGCAAAAGTCTATCTATACATCCGCACAACGTACAGGCTCGGCCTATACAACCATGGCAAACGGCGTCGCTAAGATGAGGATTCAAGCTGGCGATGTTTTCCAAAACAACGGTGAAACAATTGCCTTTTTGGAAACTATGAACAAATCTTTTGTTGTTGGTGGCGCAAGTATTGAAGAACAAAAAAACGCTATGCTTCAGCTTACTCAGGCTATGGCTAGTGGTAAGTTGCAGGGTGATGAGTTGCGTTCTCTAGCTGAAACTTCACCAGCCTTAATCCAAGCTATTGCAAACAAGTTAGGCGTAAGCCGTGGCGAGGTTAAGAAACTTGGAGCAGACGGGAAGATTACGGCCGACATTGTCAAAACTGCCATGCTGGATGCAAGTGATACGATTGACAAACAGTTTCGCAATATGCCCCTAACTTGGGGCAGAGCATGGCAGAACTTCCTGAACTTTGTGACCAAGGCGCTTGAGCCAATATCGATTAAGATAAATCAGATAGTGAACTCGTCAGCTTTCCAACAATTTGCCCAAATTGTAGCCACGGTGCTTCAATATGTCGTCCAAGCGGTTATCTTTGCCATGGATATGATTGGGGCTGTTTGGAATATGTTAGCTTCGATTGCTCAATTTGTTGCCGATAACTGGTCTGTCATTCAACCGATTATTATTGCTGTGGCATTCGCTATTGGTACTTATATAGTCGCAATGAACGCAGCGGAAATCGCCACTAAACTATTTAGTATCGCTACCAACGTGGCTAAAACAGCAATGGCTGGTTTTAATGCAGTTATGGCAATGAATCCAATCATGTTAATTGTAATGGCAGTCATCATTCTTATTGGTCTATTTTATGCTTTGGTAACATGGTTTAACAATCTTACTGGCGCAGCTGTATCAGCTACAGGAATTATCATGGGAGCGATATTTGCCCTTGGAATGGTAATTTGGGATATACTTATTGGCCTCGTCAATGTAGCTATCTGGGTGATTAATATGATGCTACAGGGTGTTTTTTGGTATGTGAATACCGCAATAGCATTCTGGATGTTCCTCTATCAGGCCATCTTAACTATTTTGATAGGTATCTTGGACTTTATCGACTGGTTCGTTACGGGAGCTATTAACCTCTGGAATGAGATGGTATTCTTTTGCCAGAGCGCTTGGTACGATATTGCTCAAGGTGGTAGAGGAATGGCGGTCGCCATCGCTGGATTTGTAGATAGCATGGTCAATAGTGTTATCGGTGCAGTCGAGGGCATGATTAACTCTGTCCTTGGTGGGTTTAATAAAATGATTGGCTTCTTAAATGGGTTCGGTCTAAATCTAAGTGCTGTTGGAACGGTTTCTCTTGGTCGGACGAACTTTGCCGGTGATATTGCGAACGCCATTGACAGCATGGAAAAACCAGTCAAGAAGACTTTTGAAGGTCTGCATTTGGCAGATGGTCTGAAACAACATAAGGCCAGCTTAAGTACTCCGCACCTTGACGCTCCGCAAATTGGTTATTTAGAGGGAGGGAGCGTTCTTGGAGCCTTTAATAACGGCTATAAATTCGGCCAAGGTATTGACAAGGCTGTCGGTGGTTTCTTCAAAGGAGCTGGAGATGCCAATGGTGCAGGAAACAATTTCTTGGGTGACCAAAGAAAGACACCTTATGAACTAAGCCCAGCAAGTTCAGCACCTGGACAAGGAGACGGAGGAAAAGATGGCGGTCACAATCCAACTGGTGGTAAATTAGATAAAGTCGGAAAGATTGAAGATGAAATCAAACTGGACGATGAATACATCAAGCTGATTAAGGACGTTGCGACCATGAAGTGGCAACAGAATTTCATTACCTTGAAACCAGAGATTGTCACCAACATTGACTCCATTAACAACGCTGGCCAGTATGCCAACGTATTGGATGATTTGAATGCAACGATTGTAGACGCTTTGAATAATGGCGCTGACGGACTCATGGCTTACTAGGAAGGAGGTAGCAGATGTTTATATTTATTGAAGGCATTAAATTGCCAGTGAATCCAGAAGAAATCAAATTGGAGGACAAACAAGGAATTGAGACAGTCGCTATCATCGATACTGGTAACGTTCCGCTTGTCGGAAATCCAGAGCTTCAATCGATTGAGTTTGAATCTTTTATTCCTAGTGGAAGGTACGATGGGAACTACCAACGGAATAGCCGTGTTTCTCCAGAATCCTTTGTATCATCTATTCGTAAATTTAAGACGGAAGGCACTCCTATTCAACTCATGATTGGGGGTGCTTTTGGTTCTGCTATTAACGGGAAATTTCTAGTGGAGCAGTTCGATGTCTCTACCAAGACAGGATATGAAAACGACCTGATTTATAAGATTAAGTTCTTACAATATCGGTCTCACAAACCACGAAAGGTCACCATCAAAGACAAACAAGCGCTTGAGGCTACTAAAAAGAAGCCGCAGGCGAAAGCTACTGAAGAACGTAGCCCTACAACAGAGAAACCTGCTCAAAAAAGCCATACGGTTGTGAGCGGTGATACTCTTTGGGGGATTGCTCAGACCTTTTACGGAGATGGCAGCCGATATACTGAAATTTACGAAGCCAACAAAGACAAAATCAAAGACCCTCATTGGATTTACCCTGGACAGGAGTTTGTGATACCATGATGCAATTATTCTATCAGAACAATAAAACTGGAGATACATGGGATTTAGCAACTGTGTCTGATAAGGTTGAGTTCAAGACAACTAGAAAAGGGTCAGCTTGGAGCGTGGAGATTACCTTATACAACTCTACAAAAGTAGCTTTTGAATACGGTTCTCCACTTGCTTTCAAGCTAGATGATAAAGAGGTATTCTTTGGTTATTTGACGAAAATCAAGTACGAAAAAGATACCAAAACAACCTTGACCTTCCACGACCAGATAAAGTACTTATTACGCAATATCAATTTCGTTGCCAGGGATAAAAACGTTAATCAAATCGTCTCGGCAATCGCAGGAGATTTTGATTTGAAGATTGGGGAACTAAAGGCCCCAGCCGTGACCTTATCCCCTCAACTAAAAGAGGATAAAAAGGCTTTGGACATTATTCAGGAGGCCATGGACGAGACCTTGGTGCAAAGTGGAGAATTGCTGGTTTTGTATGACAAGTTCGGAGAGTTGACACTAACGACTCCGAAAAACTTACCAATCCAGTACATTATCGGGAATGAATCCTTTATGTCTAGCTTTGAGTTTGAAGGTTCGATTGAGGATAGTGCTAATATTGTTCGCTTGATCCAAGAGAACAAAGAAACCAAAAAGAGAGAGGTCTACATCTATCAGGACAGCTACAATATCGGCGCTTGGGGAAAACTCCAGTACATGAAAAAAGTGGATGAGAAAGCAACTGAGGGGCAAATCAAGCAATGGGGCGAAATGCTCTTGAAGATGAAAAACCGTCCCAAAGAAACTTTCAGTCTGAAAGCCGATATTGGAAGTATTGACTTTTTAGCAGGTCATGCAGTCTATGTGGATGTTAAGGATATTGAGAAGAAGGGGTGGTATGTCATTGAAGAGGCAACTCATTCTTTTAGCGATAAAAAACATACGATGGAAATTAAATTATTCATGGCAGGAAGTGAGTAGATGGAAGTAATAGAAAATCTAAAGAAATTGATTAGTAATTTCATTGAAAATCGCCAGTTCGCAAAGATAACGACTGGTGTTGTTTTATCGGTTTCTCCCCTCAAAATCCAATTGACCAATGAATTGATTTTGGATGATTCTATGCTTGCTGTCACCTGGACCGATGAAACATTGGATCCTGAGTACGTTGGGCAAACCCTTCATCTCATCAGACAAGATGGTGGAGGGTTTTATTATGTCTTGTACAAGAAGATTTTCCACTACAAGCGCAAAGTGAAAGGGGGTTCTGATGAATGAGTACTCCTAAAACAAACTTTTTAAACATCGCTAAAAATGTTGTTGAAGCTAAGAAACAACCTAGCTTGACACTAGATGAAACCAATATCTTGCTAGAAACAGATGGCATCCATGCTTTGAAGCAATCAATCAGACGCATGCTGACAACTGAACGGTTCATCTATACGATTTATGACCATCGGTACGGTGTAGAGTTAGATGATTTATTCGGTGGGGATATGGATTATGCCCAGATGGATATTGCACGACGTATAAAAGAAGCCTTGTATGAAGATGACAGGATTCATGAGGCTCACTCTTTTTCTACCAAGGTAAAGAAAGATGAGTTTTATGTGCAGTTCATGGTTGATAGTGATTTTGGAACATTTGAGATGAATTTGGAGGTAAAGCGATGATTAAGGTAAAAACATATCCAGAAATTTTAGAGGATATGCTGGCCTTGTTTGATGACAAGTATGACAAAAGACAAGGATCTGTCTTGTACAATCTAGTTGCGCCTGCAGCTCGAGAAGTTGCCATTCAGTATACGGTCTTAAAATCGTATGAGGAAGTCAACTTTTTAGATACGAGTACAGGAATTTTCTTAACTCGTTTGTGTAGGCAGTTCGGAGTTGAACGCTTGCCAGCCACGGCATCAGTTCGATTGGTTCAATTCAAACAGGAAATCCCACTCGGAACTCGTTTCAGTGTGGTTAATAGTGAGTATAATTTCCGTGTTTTGGAACGCCGCTCTGGATTCGAGTATAGCGTAGTAGCTGAACAAGTCGGAAATGCACCTAACTATGTAAGAGGGCAACTCATTAATATTGATGTATTGAGCGACTTTAAAGGGGCAGAAATTGGCTCTGTTATCGTCGTAGGCGAAGATGAAGAGACGGATAAACAACTCCGTAAACGGACCATTGAGTATCTGAAAACACCAACTTTAAACGGGAACATTGCCCAATACAAGAAATGGGCAAGTGAGTTCGTTGGTGTTGGTTCAGCACTTATTGAACCGCTCTGGAAGGGCGAAAATACAGTACGTGTATCGATTACAGATGCTGACGGTAACGAAGCTAGTTCAGAGCTGGTTAAGAAGTTTAAGAATTACTTGGATCCTGAACCAAGTGGCCATGGGCTAGGCGTAGCTCCTATTGGCGCTTATGTGACTGTTCAGTCTGTAAATGGCTACGACGTTCGTATTGTTGCAACTATCAAGATTGATGAAGATGTAGATGTTGAAACAATCAAGAACGAGGCGAAAGTTCAACTCATTAAATACTTACGTGAAGAAGCATTTGAAGAGAAAGAGGTTCGAAACTATAAAGTTGCCACAATCATTGACAGAATTAATGGGGTTCGAGATGTGGACCGTATTTTGTTGAATGATAGGGAACAAAGTATTGAGCTTTCTACCAACATGCTTCCGAAACTAGCGGAGGTAACCATCAATGTCACAAGTTAGATATCGTATGTTATCGGCTTTGCCAGAGGTCTTAGATCCAACAATCAATGATTTGTTTGAAACTGAGATTCCAGAGCTGGAATTGATTACAGACTTAATCTTTGACACAAGACGGTTGATGTTGTTGCCAGAAGCGACTGAAGACTGGATTACACGTTGGGAAAAAGCTTTGCAGGTAAAACCGAAAACAATTGATTTGGAAGAGCGAAGGCGGTATCTAATCACTTTAATTTCTTCCAAGATTAAAATCAACTCAGTGAGTTTACAAAAAATTACAAAGAGCTTTACGAATGTCAATAACTTAGTAACGGTCAAGGGTTCAGCGGTACATATCCGATTTTTAGGAGAATTACCAACTGGATATTTGAACCGTTTTTTAAAGTATGTGCGTGAATTGATTCCTGCTCATTTAGGAATCCAATTCTCAGTTGAAGCGCCAATGATGAACACAATTTATATTAGCGCTCATACATTCAGTGATATTCGTTCAGTTCGATTTGAATAGGAGGAAATAAATGGGATATTTTATCCAGCCTATTGTGACCGATAAAGCAATCAGTGAAACGGTCCTAGCGATTCAAAATAGAGAACCACTGGTTTTCACTCGAATAGCTTTGGGTAGTGGCCGGCATCGGACGTACGCTGGCAAGAAAAATGACGTAGCTCAAATAGTTCATTCTTTGCAAGTGACACAGTCCTTATCAACTGATGTAGCTGATACGATTCGTCTCACAGCGAGGTTTGATAACTCACGAATTGAGCGTGAAATGATTGTGAACGAAATCGGTGTATTTGCAAAACGTGGAAATAACGAAGAATTCATGTACATGTATACTTGGGCAGAACAGGGGGATGTGATTCCTCCCAAAACATCTGCTTATGTATATCGAGACTATGATTTCAATACAACTATCAGCAAGAATAGTCAGATTACCATTCAATACAATGCGACTGACTTGGTTTATGCAACTGTCCCTGAATTGAAAGCGACAGAAAGGAAGTTGCAGACTAATATCGATGATCATATTAGAGATGCTGCCCGTCACGTTTCCGACCAAGAACGGACACGTTGGAATGGGAAAGCCGACGCAAGTCACAGGCACAAGGTTGCAGACATCGACGGTCTTGAAGCGATTATCGGCAACCAAACAACAAACAAAGCGAATCAAGCAGACCTAACTGCTCACATTCAAAACCAAAACAATCCACACAATGTCACTAAGCAACAAGTGGGACTAGGAAACGTCACGAATGTTGAGCAAGCAAGTAAGCAAGATTTTAACAATCACGCAACTAATCACAACAATCCGCATGGAGTGACGAAATCCCAAGTTGGTCTAGCAAATGTGACGAACGTGGAACAAGCCAGCAAGACCGATTTTGACGCTCACGCAAGAGATACGACTAAACACGTTACTCAACAAGAGAGAACTGCTTGGAATGGTAAGGCAGATGGTCGTGCGTTGACAGACCATACAGGGAACAGGAACAATCCTCACGGTGTGACCAAGACTCAGGTTGGTCTAGGGAATGTAGATAACATCAAACAAGCAAGCTATGAGTCTGTAGAGGACTTGAAGCGTGAGTTCAAGGAATACGAAGATAGACTAAACGCTATCGAGTACATGTTCTTGCAGAATGATTTCACGGCACCGATTCGGACGGAAGACGGTACAGAACATACCTTACTTGCGGATGAAAACGGTCATATGATTGTCGCAGATTGGAAATATAGAATGGAGGTATAATATGGCAGTAATTAGTACACAGACACGAAAAGTAACCGACTTGCCACAGGCTAGTCAGGTCAATAACTCGGACACAATCATGATTCATGATGGTCGTGGGTTGAAAAAAGTGTCTGTTGAAACATTTAAAGACGGAGTGAGCCCAACTCCACCAACCGCAACATCAGGCTCGAACGGAGTCGTAAGGCCAGATAACTCAACAATTACCATTACTAGTTCTGGAATTTTGAGTGTTAATCGCTCGGCTCTTGGATTGAATGGTCCGGAGATTGTTGCAAACAAACTGACTAACCAAAACGGGAATCAGCAAATGAAGTATTGGTATGGGTCAAAAACGCAATATGACGCGGTGATAACGAAAGACCCCAACACAATCTATGATGTGTATGAGTAGGTGATACGATGGCTACAAGAGAAGGAATCTATGTCGAAGGGCATGAGATTGTAGAGCGTTATGTTGGGAATCGGTTAGTGTGGCAAAAATTTATTTTTGTAGAGAAAGGGATTTTTAGTTATGTTGCTAGTGGTGAAAAAGACCTCTATGTAAATAATACTCAATCAGGATATGTGCTTTTGTCAATAGTTGATGTTTATAGAATAAAGGGTGACGTTAAGTTAGAAAGGAATGGTGTCTCCTTCCTAAATGTCAAAATTAAACAACAAGTCAATTATTTTGATGGTAAAAGTGATTTTATTATGTCATTTCCGACCAGGGAGGAAAGAGACAAGTATTTAGCCCAACCTGGCGAAACAAAATTTTATAAAAAGAGAGGCAAATAAACATGGAATTTGTATTAGTAAATAAATTTTTTAGAGTTGGCAAGACGGAAGTCTCTATTCAATGTGACAAGCCGTTTACTTTTTTCACTCGTGAGTTGGAGGGTGACCGCTTGGGTGATACGGATGAAACGCTCATTGAAGCGGTCAAAGAGATTCTACGCACTGAACTTGACCCGACAAATGCCATTGTCAAAAACAAAGAACAACTGGCTAAAACGACGGAAGCACTGGAGAGAGCCAATCAGCTCATGGATGGCATGCAGAAGGTCAATCTCCAGAATGCTCAGGATATTGAGGATATCTTAGCGCGATTGGAAGAGCTGGAAGCTCAAGGAGAGCCTGACCGGGTGGAGAAAGAGGAGGCAGGAGAGAACGACTCTCAGGCTACGGACACAGAAAACCAAGCTGATGAACCAGCACCAGCGCAGCCAACTACTGAACAACCAGTGGCAGAAGCACCTACACAACCAACCCCAGCGGTAGAAGATAACAAAGAAAGCGAGAAAGAAGATGACATTTCTGAAACGACAAACCAGGAGAGCCCTAGTGAAGACAATGGAGGTAGCAGCAATGAGTAAGATTACACTAGACCAAGCAAAAATTGACATGTACATCAACCTACTGGAACGTGGAGCAATTGACTTTTCATGGGTACATAAACGCTGGAAAGACCGTGTGCGCAAGGAATTGAAGCGACGTGGTTTGATCCATCTGGCAAACTAGCGAGGTGCTTATGACAGAGATTGAGCACTTATTGATTCGGTTTCTCTTTTCTCTGATTCCTGTGGTTGTCTTGTACTTTTCCATGAAGGACAGGGCAACCAAGCAGGAAAATCGCATTACAGCCATAGAAAAAGACATTGAGAACTTACGCGAATTTCGAATGTCGGCTAACAAAAGATTAGATAACCATGACGAACAAAATAAGGCTATTCTGGTGCTAGCTGAACAGGTCAAATCACTAGGCGAAGATGTGAGAGAACTGAAAACCTTGATACAAAGTAAACAGTAAAGAAAGAGGTGCAGAATGGTCTGTAATCTCAATATGACCAATCTCGCACAGATTGACGGTGGTCACCTGATTAAGCAAGGGGACTTAGCTTCCACCTTTGGTTTTGCCCTCTTAGACGAAGACTACCAAGTGATCTCTTCTCTGGAAGGGGAGGAGGCGCTGATCAGTCTGACCAAGGAGGGCTACCAGTGGAAGAAGCAGGTAGCTGTTACCAGTCAAGGTGTGAGTTTCCATCTGGACGCTATCTTGTCGATTGGGAGTTATCGCTTGGAGATCACGGCTGGAGGCTATGTTTTCCCCAGTGATAAATCTGTCCATATCAAGATAGTCGCCTCAGATAAGGAATTGGTCACAGAAGAAGTCCATGCTTTAAAGGAGCTGGACATCGCAAAAGAAGTCGAAAAACAGCTTGCAGGTAGAACTGTAGGCGTGACTGGAGCATGTCAGGAAATCCCAGACTTGCTCACGTACTATAACTTAGGAAAGGTGTAAAACATGGATACAAGTAAATGGATTGCATTCGCTCAAGCATTGGGAGCGGATAACAAGACAATGAAGCAGTTAATCGATACGAAGATTGACAACGCTACTTTAATGCAGGCTATCGAGCAGGCTAAAACCGAAGTCAAAAACGACATTTTGGGCGAGGGTGTCCCTGAAAACCTTGACACACTTAAAGAAATCGCTCAGATGATTGCCAGCATGAGTGGCGATACTGAAGGCGCAGTTGTTCAAAAACTAGCCGACCTCGGCCGTCGTATTGACGAGTTTGCCAATCTTGATTTGGTCGCAACCTATAATGCAGCGAAAGCGTGATTGCTATGAGCAATTTAGAGGAATTTGCTCAAGCGGTTGGCCGTGATGTGAAGGTGCTGAACCAAAAGCCTGAACCAAGGCTGATCTTGACAGGAAATACCCTCGGTATTGTTGGGGGTAATAATGTCACTCTACCGCTACCTGATAATGTAGGCCATGAAATCCGTGGCACAGGCTCACCGGAAGGGCGTATCACTGCCGAAATCGGAACGACCTATATCGATGTTAACGCGACCAATGGCGCTCTTAAGTGGATAAAAGAAAAAGGTAGTGGCAACACAGGTTGGCGTGTTTTGATTGGTGATACAGGTTGGAGAACGTTAAATGTTCTGAATAAGTTAGGAAACGCTAAAATTCAAATCAGAAGAATTAACGATGAAGTTATTGTTAAATTTGATGGGCTATCATACGGCTGGTTTGGAATGAAACCAATATCTCAACAGAGCGGTAATATCATTAATAAAACAATCGGCTCAAAGAAGTATACGTGGGTCAAAGTAGATATAGGTAAAGGAAACGAGGTTATTCCAAAAGGATTTAGAAGCTCTAGCTCAATACTCTCAGGATTATATGGAGATTTAGGAGATTTATTAGGTAGCACTTATTTAGGAGGAACATCGGATCAAAACGCTCTTCAATTGAGATACGCTATGCCAAAAGAAGAAGTAACAGATACTATACTATCTCAAATACGAGTTAGTCCTATCGTATTCACAACCGATGACCCGTGGCCAGCAACATTGCCATAAAAGAAAGGAAAAACATATGACACAATTTAATGAATTTATTGTCGCTTTTGCGACAGGCTTTTTAGCAGTAGCAGTAGGCAGTATCGTGAAAGCAGTGAAAGAGTATCTTTTACGCAAAGGCGGAGAGAAAGCTGTAAAAATCGCTGAAATCCTAGCTAAAAACGCGGTGCACGCCGTGGAGCAGGTAGCTCAGGAAACAGGCTACAAAGGTGATGAAAAGCTAGAACAAGCTAAAGTACATATGCTTGCAGAACTTAAAAAGTATAATGTCACTATGACTAATAGAGAGCTTGAAATGTTTGTAGAATCAGCAGTGAAGCAGATGAATGACGCATGGAAGGAGTAAGTATGTCCAAGAAACAAGAAATGATTCAATTCTTCATCGATAAGGCCGACGCTGGCGATGGAGTTGACAATGATGGAGCTTATGGCTTCCAGTGTGCTGACGTGCCTTGTTATGGGTTACGTCATTGGTACGGCGTGACCCTTTGGGGCAACGCTTATGACTTGCTTGAATCGGCACGTTCACAAGGTCTGAAAGTCGTGTATGACACTGACTATCCAAAGGCTGGTTGGTTCTTCGTGAAATCCTATGTAGCTGGCGACGGTGTCAACTACGGACATACAGGTCTTGTCTACGAGGACTCAGACGGATATACCATCAAGACGATTGAACAGAATATTGATGGCAATTGGGACTACTTAGAAGTAGGTGGTCCTTGTCGCTACAATGAGCGCTCTGTAAGTGAAATCGTTGGGTATATCGTACCGCCTGAAGAAGTCGAAACTGGCTGGCAACAGAACCAGTACGGTTGGTGGTGGGTTCGTGAAGATGGCTCATACCCAACTGATAAATGGGAGAAAATCAACGATGCTTGGTACTATTTTGATGATAAAGGCTTCATGAAACGCAGTACATGGTTGAACTACAAGGAAGCTTGGTACTGGTTCAATGATTCAGGATCTATGGCCACTGGCTGGGCTCGTATCAACAACGCTTGGTATTACTTTGATGAAGACGGCAAGATGCTCACTGGTTGGATTAAGCACAAGCAGACCTGGTACTATCTTGATAGTAAGAACGGGAACATGGTATCAAACTCATTTGTCCAGTCAGCTGATAAAAAAGGCTGGTACTACCTCAAGGCAGACGGAACAATGGCAGACAAGCCAGAGTTTGAAATTGAGCCAGACGGGCTCATTACGACAAAATAATTTAAAAAAATAAAATGAAAGGAAAACTTTTCTAAAATGTTTATCTACCGCAGGCAGTAGCTTGCGGTTTTTTTGTTTTAAAAGGGGCAAAAAAGGGGCAAAAGTGTCGTAAATCTCTGTAAAGTGATGTAAAAACATTTATTTAAAAGCTCAAAATATAGCTGTTTTAAAGGGTATTGTAAGATATAGTAAAACGATGTAAAGGTATTTGTAAAAGTAGACGGGTTCTAATTTAACCTAGAGAACATGATCCTAAGTGATAAACTCACTTGGGATTTTTTGAATCAAGAAAATAGTTCTCATGAAAACTTTTTTCTTGACAGCTTTTCTGAAAATGGTAAAGTAGTTCTCATAGAAACTTAATTGTTCTCCAGAGAACTATTTTTATTTAGAAGGAGGAGATTATGGATAAACCTATGTTAGTTCTTTAAGCGTTTTGGTCATCAGATTCACCTGATGGTGCAAAAGGAAGCCAAACGTTGTGGTATTGAATTTATGGGTGGGCCTCAAGGTCAGGTTGTACGTTTTTTGGATAATCGTGAGAAAAACCAAGACTTGGTCTTGATTAAAGATATCGAGCAGGAACTCAATATTACCAAGTCTGTTGCTAGTAATTTGGTCAAGCGTATGGTGCAAAATGGTTTGGTGGAATTGGAGGCAAGTCCTAGCGATAAGCGGGCAAAATTTGTTCGTTTGACGGACAAAGCACGTTCGCAGATGAAACAGGTTAAGGCCTTCTTTGAACGCATAGACAAGCAGTTGATGGAAGACATTGATGAAGATGAATTGCTGATTTTTGAGAAAGTTCTCAGTCAACTACAGGAAAATATCAAGGGGATAGGAGGAGAGAATGAAGAAATTAGCCAAACGAATTAGTAGAAAAGAATGGGAGATGATTTTACTAGCCATTCTCTTTACTTGCTTTTCGGTCTATCTAGAGTTGGAAGTGCCGACCTATATCTCGAAAATTACGGATTTGCTAGGTAGTAAAGGAACTAATTTAGATGAGTTGTGGCAGCCGGCAAGCATGATGGTGGGAATGTCCTTTCTTGCCTTCTTGTCCGTAGTTGCAGTTGGTTTTTTTGCATCCCGAGTGGCGGCTTCTTATACTAGTAGGCTGAGAAGTGATATTTTTAACCGAGTTTTAGACTACTCGCAGACAGAGATTAAGAAATTCTCTATTCCCAGTCTTTTAACTCGTACCACCAATGACATTACTCAAGTTCAGATGTTGATTACCATGGGCTTGCAAGTGGTAACACGTGGTCCAATTATGGCTATCTGGGCTATTGGGAAGATTTTAGGTCATTCAGAATACTGGCTCTGGGCCGTACTTGTGGCAGTGATTGTCAACGTCCTGATGACGACTGTTTTGATGACGCTAGCCTTTCCAAAACAGTCCTTGATTCAGGGGTTGACAGATAAACTGAACAGTATCACTCGGGAAAGTTTAACAGGTATTCGTGTCGTTCGTGCCTACAATGCTGAAGAATACCAAAATGAAAAATTTGCAGCAGCAAATGATGAATTGACACGCTTGAATTTGTTTGTCAACCGTCTTATGGCTATTTTGAATCCTATCATGATGGGGATTTCAAGTGGTTTGAGTGTGGCGATTTACTGGATTGGGGCTTATGTGATTAACGACGCTGCTCCGATAGCGCGTCTGCCTCTCTTTAGTGACATGATTGTTTTCATGTCTTATGCCATGCAGGTTGTCATGGGCTTCCTTCTCATGGGAGCACTCTTCATCGTTCTTCCCCGAACTATGGTCTCTGCTAAGCGAATTAATCAAGTTTTAGATTTGCATTCTTCTATCCAAAACCCTGCTCAAGTGCAGCTGGCTGATGAAAACCTCAAAGGTCGGGTTGAGTTTAAGGATGTGACCTTCCGCTATGCGACAAATTCGGAGGCGGTTATTGAGAATGTTAGCTTTAGAGCAGACGCTGGTCAAACAGTGGCTTTTATTGGGTCAACGGGTTCAGGTAAATCAACTCTGGTCAATCTGATTCCACGTTTCTACGATGTGTCAGAAGGAGAAATTCTGGTGGACGGTGTCAATGTTCAAGACTATGCTCTAGAAGATTTGCGCAACAAGGTGGGTTATATTCCACAGAAAGCTGTTCTCTTTTCAGGTGATGTTAAGGGCAATTTGGACTTTGGACAGAGTCAAGAAACACCGCTTAGTGAACAAGCTATGTGGCAAGCCTTGGAATTGGCCCAGTCTAAGAACTTTATCGAAGACAAGGAAGCGGGCTTAGAGTCAGAAGTGGCCCAAGGAGGAACCAACTTCTCAGGTGGTCAAAGACAACGTCTGGCCATTGCTCGTGCCTTGGCTCGGAAGCCAGAAATCCTCATCTTTGATGACTCCTTCTCAGCCTTGGACTACAAGACAGACCGTGTCCTACGCCAAGAGCTAGCAGAAAAAACTAAGTCTATGACTAAATTCATCGTCGCACAGCGTATTTCAACAATTATGGATGCAGATTTGATTTTGGTCTTGGATCAAGGAAAAGTCGTGGGGCAAGGCACCCACAAGGAACTTCTAGCTAATAACGAAGTTTACCAAGAAATTGCCTATTCACAACTATCGAAGGAGGAATTGGAACATGGAAAATAAGAAAATGTCTCTTTGGAAACAGAGTAAACCCTATCTTGCAGGCCTCCAGTTTGCCCTTCTAATCGCCTTTCTAGCAACAATCGTATCCAATATCATTACTGTATATGGTCCAACCCGCATCAAGGAAATGACCAATATCATTGCCAGTGGTCTGGGAACCAGTGTAGATGTCGCGGCGGTTGCAACTATTGGTGGTTTCTTAGCCGTCATCTATGTGATTGGACTCCTATCAAATTATTTGCAGGCCTTTCTGTTTACAACAGCTATTCAACGTTTTTCAGAGCGTTTGAGAAGAGCTATTGCAGGGAAAATTAATCGCCTTCCATTAGGATATTTTGATGGACATTCTCAAGGAGATACCTTGTCTCGTGTAACCAATGACGTTGACACTGCAGCCCAGTCCCTTAATCAAAGTCTGGGAACAGTTCTTTCATCTAGTTTACTGGTCTTAGCAGTCTTGGTAACCATGTTTGGGATGAACTGGATTTTAGCCTTGGTGACGGTTGTGTCAACTCTTATCGGTTTTGCTTTCGTGTCTGTCTTTATGGGCAAATCCCAGAGCTTCTTTAAGAGTCAGCAACAAGATTTGGCAGCTGTAAATGGCTATGTGGAGGAAATGTACTCTGGCCATAATGTGGTGACCAGTTACAATGCTATCGAGAGCACGAAAGAAGAGTTTGCGAAATTAAACCACCGTCTGTATAACAGTATCTGGAAATCTCAGTTTATTTCAGGGATTATGATGCCGATTATGATGTTTATTGGGAACTTTAGCTATGCCTTGGTGATTATTGTTGGTGCAGCCTTGGCTCTGAATGGGCAGATTAGTATAGGGATTATCGTTGCCTTTATGGCCTACGTTCGTATCTTTTCTCAGCCTCTTTCACAAATTGCCCAAGGGATTACTAGTCTTCAGCAGGCTAGTGCAGCCATGGGACGTGTCTTCGAATTCCTAGCTGAAGAGGAAATGGAAGACGAATCCCATAAAGCAAGACAATTGAGTGATATGAAAGGTCAAGTGGTCTTTGATCGAGTCTCTTTTGGTTACACACCAGAGCGAACCATCATCCATGACTTTTCTGCGACGGCTCATGCAGGTCAAAAGGTTGCCATTGTCGGACCGACTGGAGCTGGAAAGACAACCATTGTCAATCTTTTGATGAAGTTCTATGAGATTGATAAGGGAAGTATCCGTATCGATGGTGTAGATACCAAGGATATGAAGCGTTCGGAAGTGCACGATGCCTTTTCAATGGTCTTGCAGGACACCTGGCTCTTTGAAGGCACTATCCGAGACAATCTCATTTATAACCAAACAGGTATTAGTGATGAGCGCGTGATTGAAGCCAGCAAGGCTGTAGGGATTCACCACTTTATTATGACTCTACCAGATGGTTACGATACCGTCTTGGATGATACAGTGACCTTGTCTGTCGGGCAAAAACAACTCTTGACCATTGCTCGTGCTTTGCTGAAAGATGCGCCACTCTTGATTTTAGATGAGGCGACTTCTTCTGTTGATACCCGTACAGAGGAATTGATTCAGAAAGCCATGGATCGTTTGATGGAGGGAAGAACTTCCTTTGTCATCGCCCACCGCTTGTCAACCATCCGTAATGCTGATCTTATTCTCGTCATGAAAGATGGCAATATCATCGAGCAAGGAAATCATGATGAGCTGATGGCGCAAGCTGGTTTCTACGCTGACCTCTATAACAGTCAGTTTACAGAAGACGAAGCAGAAGAATAAATCCAAAGAAGGCTTGACGGCCTTCTTTTTCTGCACTATACTAGAAGATAAGTGTTTCCCTGCAAGCAAAATTTGAGTAAGTAATGAGAAAATATATGAAAAATTATCAAGAATGGTATGACCACATTGCTGGTAAGATTGAAAATAGGCCTATCTTTTTGAGATTGTTAAGAACTTTCAATCGGTTTATGACAGCAGTTATGCCTATAGTTTATCTGACCTTGTTAGCCACTACCTATCTTCAACAAGGACTTGGGAAACAGGTCGGAATCTATTTGTTTATTCCAGCGTCAGGTTTTGTGATTTTGTCCTTTCTTCGTAAGAAAATCAATGCCCCTAGGCCTTATGAGGAATGGGATATTAAACCCTTGCTTGACAGAGATAGTCCTGGTCAGTCTATGCCCAGTCGTCATGTCTTTTCAGCAACCATTATCTCCATGGCTTGCTTACATGCTAGTTTATCTGTAGGGGTTATCCTGTTGGTCTTGTCAGCCTTCCTCGGTCTAGTGAGAGTCTTAGGGGGAGTGCATTTTCCCAAGGATGTAGTGGTTGGCTATATTTGTGCTCTTGTGTGGGGTGTGATTTTCTTTCTATTTTGACCTGTAAGTTAAGGTAACCTTACAACCACTTACGGGTCTAAAGTAACCACTTGCTTTTTTGCTCTTGTTTTCTTATTTTTCCTTTGATATAGTAGAGTCAGAAAGGAGATGGAATGAAGTTACGAATCGAAATTGACAGCAATTTAGAGGAAACTGAAATTGTCATCAAGGCAGCGGCTTTGACAGATGAGATTGCGGATTTACAGCGGCTCTTGCAAGAGTCCAAGTCTCCTTGGTTGATTTTTTACAAGGGGACGGGTGAATATTATCTGGACTTGTCGGAAATTCTCTTCTTTGAAACAGAGGGGAACAAGATTTATGCCCATACCCAGAAAGATGCCTACGAGGTTCGGCTTAAACTCTATGAGTTAGAGGCTATCCTTCCTCGTTATTTTAGTCGGGTATCCAAGTCGACCATTGCTAATATTCGGCAAGTTTACTCGGTGGACAAGTCCTTTTCAGGAACGGGCACCATTTCCTTTTATCAGACCCATAAGGAGGTTCATGTCTCACGGCATTACCAATCCCTCCTAAAAGAAAATCTAAGAAACATGAGGTAAGAACATGAAAAAGAAAGCATTTGGTATTGTGTTGCTAGTATTGGCAGCTTTAGTATTATTACAGGGGAATTTTGGAATCCCTTCTCTTGGAGGGCACATTTGGCCCTTGCTTGGTATTGCATTTTTTGCCTATCAATCAGTTGAAGCTTTGCTTCGTCGTCATCTGACATCAGCAGTTTTTACAACTTTTGTAGCTCTCATGATTGCAAATCATTTTTATAGCATTTTACCGATTCCAAATCAGACACTAATCTGGGCAGGAGTTCTAATTGTTCTCGGAGTAAACATGCTGACTCACTCTAACAGAACTTGGAATGGAAAAAAATGGTGGTATGATGGTGAAAAAACCATTTTTATAGATAAGGAAGTCGCTTTTGGGACGGGGACTTTCTACAAGCAAAATCAAGAATTGGTAGAAGACCAAGTAGAAGTTGGCTTCGGAAATGCTAAGATATATTACGACAATGCAGAGATTTTAGGAGATACTGCAACCCTGAAGGTGGAAGTCGGTTTTGGCAATGCAGTTATCTATGTTCCTCAACATTGGAGAGTTGATTTGAAGGTGGAAACTTTCTGTGGTGTAGCCAAGGCAGATACTTCTCTAGCCCCAACCAGCAAAACCTTGATTATCCGTGGAGATGTGGCTTTTGGGAAGTTGGAGCTTGTCTACGTTAAATAAAAAATCTAAAAAATCTTCTAGGTTCTCAGCAAACATTTGCCTAGAGCTATTGACAAAAGTGAAAGAATCAGATAGAATAGTAAAGTATGTTTAGTAACTGATCACTTTATAGCCGGCTAAACGAATACAAAATCTATGAGGAGGTATTCATCGTGAAACGTACTTATCAACCAAGTAAACTTCGTCGTGCGCGCAAACACGGATTCCGTAACCGTATGTCAACTAAAAACGGTCGTCGCGTATTGGCAGCTCGTCGTCGTAAAGGACGTAAAGTTTTGGCTGCATAATCCAAACGAATTAGAACAAAAGTCAGTAGGAACTCGAGTCTACTGGCTTTTCTTATATTTAAAAGATACACAAGAGTAGATGAGGTTGATATAATACTCTTCGAAAATCTCTTCAAACCATGTCAGCTCTATCTGCAACCTCAAAACAATGTTTTGAGCAACCTGCGGCTAGCTTCCTAGTTTGCTCTTGAGTATAAAAAGTAGATTTTGGTAGGAAATAAAGGACAAGTATGAGGAGTGTTTTCAATCAAGAAATTTACAAAAAATCAATATATTGTAATATAACAAAAATTCCTACTAATTTTAAAGGTTAAAATTGAC
>NZ_JVRR01000117.1 GCF_001070715.1 Streptococcus pseudopneumoniae | reverse complement strand
ACGGCAAGGCGACGTTGACGTGGTTTGAATTTGATTTTCGAAGAGTATTACTTGCTATACATCCAGAAGCAAACGAGGCAATAGAGAGAAAATTCTAAGCAGTAGGTTCATAGTGGCAATCAGTGCTGATGTAGCTTGAAGGATTTTCTATAAGTGTGATGTATGACGACAACAGTTTTAAACAAGGGGGAAAGAATGTCCATTTTATCCATTAGAAATATTTCAAAGTTTTACACTTTGGACGGTAAACATCAAGAGCAGGCTCTAAGAAATATAAACCTGCAGATTGCAAAAGGTAAAATTACAGCGATTTACGGTCCATCAGGCTGTGGCAAAACCAGTCTACTCAATATCATCAGCGGTTTAGATAGACAATATGAAGGAGATTTAGAGTTTAAAGGGGAATCCCTCCGTGACTTATCAGAGATTGAACTAACTCAATTTCGTAAAGATAAGATTGGATTTGTGTTTCAAAACTTTAACCTCATTCCTCATCAGTCTGTCTTGGACAATGTCAAGCTACCTCTCTATGTCAAAGATTTATCTGACAGGGAGATGACAATGATTGCAAAGGAGCAATTAAGTAACTTAGGCATGGAGCCTTTTGTAGCTAAAAATGTTAAACAACTTTCTGGTGGGCAAAAGCAACGTGTAGCAATCGCGCGTGCACTGGTAAATCAGCCAGATATGATTGTAGCAGATGAGCCAACGGGTTCGCTGGATTCTCAATCCCAAGAAATGGTATTGGAAGTGTTTAAAAAATTAGCCCAAACAGGGAAAACAGTATTGATCGTAACCCATAATCCAGAGGTTGCTGAATATGCAGATGTGATTATCAAAATGAAGGATGGTGAAGTCGTTGAAGAAGTCAAAAAATAAAGGATTATCATTGAAAAATAAATTCAAACTTTCTTTAAATAACTTTCTGGAAAGAAAGTGGCGTAACCTATTGATTGCGCTAGCAACCTCAATCGGTTTTGTAGGAGTCTTAATTTCTTTCGGCTTGGGAAATGCATTGATTTCGATGATTGATGAAAATACGAATGGAGGTCAAATCCCTTCTCAAGTTCAGATTGCTTTAAACACAAAAAATGTTGGACGAGGCTTTTTGAACCAAGATGATAAGAACTATATCACAGATACAGTTGGAAAAGAAGCTATTAAATATTTGGAGAGTCCTTTTGGGATGACCATGTCAAATATGACTATAGATGGGCAAAAAATGGATCTGAGTCAAACGATGCCTTCTTATGCTCAAGTAGTGAGTCTCTATGAGGATACAAGTATTTCTGTTAGTAGTAATGAAAAGGACAAAGTGGTAGCTGGATCCCTCTATACTGATACAAATGAACAGGGCTTAACGATTCCAATCAGCTTACTAAAAAATTGGAATGAACAGACAGGAAACAATCTGACAGCTAATGATGTTATTGGCAAATCAGTCTCAGCAAGCATTGTAGAAAATGCTGCTGAAGCTAGTAAGACTGCTCAATTTCAAACGAAGATTGTACGTGTAATCAATGATGAAGATGACATGGAGGACAGCAACAGTTTTATGCCTTCTAATCAAATGGAAGCAATCTTGAAGGAAGCTGGATTTACAAAAGCTGTATCTTATTTTATCTTGGAACTCAAAGATCCATCACAAACAAAAGCGATAACAGAAGAATTGCAGAAAAACAAGAAGTATACTGTTCTTTCTCAACAGAAGGTTCTTGATATTGTGATTACTTTTATTCGTGTCATTCAGGGATTATTGATTGTACTTTCATCACAAGCTATTGTGGTAGCAGCGGTCATGATTGGTATCATCATTTACATCAATATCATGCAACGTTCTAAGGAAATAGGTGTCATGAAGGCAGTTGGTTATCAAAATCGTGATGTCAAAGGAATTTTTATTTACGAGGCTATCTGGATTGTAGGTATCGCCTTGCTACTGGCCTTTTTGGTAGCACAAGGGGTGGGAAGTTTGGCGAATGCGGTTGTAAATCACTTTTATCCATCCATCACGAAGGTTTTTGAATTAAATTTGTTATCTGTTTTAGGAACTCTAGCTTTCGCTCTCTTGCTTGGTTATGTCTCAGCTTACTTCCCGGCGCGTAAAATTAGTAAAATGGATCCTGTAGAATCGCTACGATATGAATAGTAAGGGATTACTTGATTTACAGTTTAAAAAAGAAACTAACATAGAAAAACAATGTCCGTACTTGCAATTAAACTTAAATAGTTATATAATAGGTTTGTTGAAAGGTGATTTGTAGTGATTCAAGTTACTCTTTTCACAATAAAAATTTCATGATTTTCATAAGGAGGAAATCACTAATGGTAGTTAAAGTTGGTATTAACGGTTTCGGACGTATCGGTCGTCTTGCTTTCCGTCGTATCCAAAACGTAGAAGGTGTTGAAGTTACACGCATCAACGACCTTACAGATCCAGTTATGCTTGCACACTTGTTGAAATACGACACAACTCAAGGTCGTTTCGACGGTACTGTTGAAGTTAAAGAAGGTGGATTCGAAGTTAACGGTAAATTCGTTAAAGTTTCTGCTGAACGTGATCCAGAACAAATCGACTGGGCTAACGACGGTGTAGACATCGTTCTTGAAGCAACTGGTTTCTTTGCTACTAAAGCAGCTGCTGAAAAACACTTGCACGCTGGTGGTGCTAAGAAAGTTGTTATCACTGCTCCTGGTGGATCAGATGTTAAAACAGTTGTATTTAACACTAACCATGACGTTCTTGATGGTACTGAAACAGTTATCTCAGGTGCTTCATGTACTACAAACTGTTTGGCTCCAATGGCTAAAGCTCTTCATGACAACTTCGGTATCGTTGAAGGTTTGATGACTACTATCCACGGTTACACTGGTGACCAAATGGTTCTTGATGGACCACACCGTAAAGGTGACCTTCGCCGTGCTCGTGCTGCTGCAGCTAACATCGTTCCTAACTCAACTGGTGCTGCTAAAGCAATCGGTTTGGTTATCCCTGAATTGAACGGTAAATTGGATGGAGCTGCTCAACGTGTTCCTGTTCCAACAGGTTCTGTAACTGAATTGGTAGCAGTTCTTGAAAAGAACGTTACTGTTGATGAAGTGAACGCAGCTATGAAAGTAGCTTCAAACGAATCATACGGTTACACAGAAGATCCAATCGTATCTTCAGATATCGTAGGTATGTCTTACGGTTCATTGTTTGACGCAACTCAAACTAAAGTTCTTGACGTTGACGGTAAACAATTGGTTAAAGTTGTATCATGGTACGACAACGAAATGTCATACACTGCACAACTTGTTCGTACTCTTGAATACTTCGCAAAAATCGCTAAATAATTCTTGAGTCGATAAAAAGCAAGGCCTCTTGGTCTTGCTTTTCTTATATGGAAAAATGGATGACACAATCATCCATTCTTTTTTAATTCTGTTTCAAAAGTATTCGAGAGGGCAGTGAAGTTTAATTTTTCTAATGTAAGTGGATGGGTAAAGGAAAGTCGGAAGGCATGAAGCATAAGCCGACTTGTCTTTGAATTGCTGTTATAGAGAGGGTCGCCCAAAATAGGAAAGTTATGATGCGAAAGGTGCACACGGATTTGATGGGTTCGACCTGTCTTTAGTTTGCAACGAACTAATGAAGTCTTGTTTGAGAATTGCTTTAATCTGCTTACATGCGTTTCAGCATATTGCCCATTTTTTGTATCAACTATTCGCTTTCTGCGGTCATGGCGATCACGTCCGATTTTGTCTCTGAAAACAAGTTCTTTGCTGTTGATATTTCCGTCAACAAGCGCCCAGTATTCCCTAGAAATCTCTTTTTTCTCCAGTAAGCGATTGAGAATAGGCAGGATAAAAGGATTTTTGGCAAAGAGAACCAAGCCACTGGTTTCCATGTCCAGACGATGAACGACATAGCAGGTTTGGCCAACATAGGCACTGACATGGTTAAGAAGGGCGATTTCGTTTGGCTGATTACCATGCGTTTTCATCCCCTCGGGTTTGTTCACAATAACTAAGTGTTGATCTTGATAAACTTCCTGAACGAGGTTTGGGTTGCCCCAAGGAATTTCTTTTTCGGGATAATCTTCCTCGTCAAAAGTCAATTGACAAACATCTCCAGGATTTACCGTCTCGTTCCAATGAACTTCTCGCTGATTAATCAAAATGTGTTTCTTGATTCTCAAAAAATGACGGATTTTTCTAGGGATGAGGAGTTGTTCCTCAAGTAATTGCTTTACCGTCATTTGAGGTAGAGAGTCTGGTAATGTAAATGTGAATTGCATACAGATATTGTAACAAAAAAAGCCCTATTTGGATAGGAAATAGCTAAATCCTTGTCTTCCTATGATGAAGATGATAAAATAAACGCATGAAATTAGATAAATTATTCGAGAAATTTCTTTCTCTTTTTAAAACAGAAACAAGTGAATCAGAGGCTTCTGGGTCTACTAGCTTGCGTCGTTCTCGCAGTGATCGAAAAAAATTAGCCCAAGTAGGTCCGATTCGGAAATTCTGGCGTCGCTATCATCTAACAAAGATTGTCCTTATACTAGGTTTGAGTGCAGGCTTGCTAGTTGGAACCTATTTGTTTGCTGTAGCCAAGTCAACCAATGTTAACGATTTGCAAAACGCCTTGAAAACTCGGACTATCATTTTTGACCGTGAAGAAAAGGAGGCTGGTGCCTTGTCTGGTCAAAAAGGAACTTATGTTGAACTGACTGACATCAGTAAAAACTTGCAGAATGCTGTTATTGCGACAGAAGACCGTTCTTTCTATAAAAATGACGGAATTAACTATGGCCGTTTCTTCTTGGCTATTGTCACTGCTGGTCGTTCAGGTGGTGGTTCTACTATTACCCAACAGTTGGCTAAAAACGCCTATTTGTCGCAGGATCAAACTGTTGAGAGAAAAGCGAAAGAATTTTTCCTTGCCTTGGAATTAACAAAAAAATATAGTAAGGATCAGATCTTAACCATGTACCTTAACAACGCCTATTTTGGAAATGGTGTGTGGGGTGTAGAAGATGCGAGTAAGAAATATTTTGGAGTTTCTGCATCAGAAGTGAGTTTGGATCAAGCTGCCACTCTAGCAGGGATGCTCAAGGGGCCGGAACTGTATAATCCTTTGAATTCCGTAGAAGATTCAACCAATCGTCGCGACACTGTCTTGCAAAATATGGTTGCAGCAGGATATATTGATAAAAACCAAGAAACCGAAGCTGCAGAAGTTGATATGACTTCGCAATTGCACGATAAGTATGAAGGAAAAATTTCAGATTACCGTTACCCCTCTTATTTTGATGCTGTGGTTAATGAAGCTGTTTCCAAGTATAATCTAACAGAGGAAGAGATTGTCAATAATGGTTACCGCATTTATACAGAGCTGGATCAAAACTACCAAGCAAATATGCAGGTTGTCTATGAAAATACTTCGCTATTTCCGAGGGCAGAGGATGGAATATTTGCTCAATCAGGAAGTGTAGCTCTTGAACCGAAAACAGGAGGAGTTCGTGGAGTTGTCGGTCAAGTTGCTGACAATGATAAAACTGGATTCCGGAATTTCAACTATGCAACTCAATCAAAACGTAGCCCTGGTTCTACAATTAAGCCTTTAGTTGTTTATACGCCAGCAGTTGAGGCAGGTTGGGCTTTGAACAAGCTCTTGGATAACCATACCATGCAGTATGACAGCTATAAGGTTGATAACTATGCAGGAATCAAAACGAGTCGAGAAGTTCCTATGTATCAAGCCTTGGCAGAATCGCTTAATCTACCTGCTGTTGCTACTGTTAATGATTTGGGCCTTGATAAAGCTTTTGAGGCAGGCGAAAAATTTGGACTCAACATGGAAAAGGTAGACCGTGTTCTTGGTGTCGCTTTAGGAAGCGGTGTTGAAACCAATCCTCTTCAAATGGCTCAAGCATATGCTGCCTTTGCAAATGAAGGTTTAATGCCGGAAGCTCATTTTATTAGTAGAATTGAAAATGCTAGTGGACAAGTTATTGCAAGCCACAAAAATTCACAAAAACGAGTGATTGATAAAGCTGTAGCTGACAAGATGACTAGTATGATGTTGGGGACATTCACCAACGGAACCGGTATTAGTTCATCGCCTGCAGACTTTGTCATGGCAGGGAAAACTGGTACAACTGAAGCAGTTTTCAATCCAGAGTACACAAGTGACCAGTGGGTAATTGGTTATACTCCAGATGTAGTGATTAGCCACTGGCTTGGTTTTCCGACCACTGATGAAAATCACTATCTAGCGGGTTCTACATCAAATGGTGCGGCTCATGTCTTTAGAAACATTGCCAATACCATTTTACCTTATACACCAGGAAGTACCTTTACGGTTGAAAATGCTTATAAGCAAAATGGAATTGCACCAGCTAACACAAAAAGACAAGTACAAACCAATGATAATAGCCAGACAGATGATAATTTGTCTGATATTCGAGGACGTGCGCAAAGTCTAGTAGATGAGGCTAGCCGGGCTATCTCAGATGCGAAGATTAAGGAAAAGGCTCAAACAATATGGGATTCGGTAGTCAATCTATTTCGCTAGGGTACTCACATTAACTCCCTTAGCCTTGGCCATCATTTCAGGAGAAAACTTTTGGTTATGGTAGTGGAGAATCTTTTCCTTTATACTCAATGAAAATCAAAGAGCAAACTAGGAAGCTAGCCGCAGGTTGCTCAAAGTACAGCTTTGAGGTTGCAGATAAAACTGACGAAGTCAGTAACCATACGTACGGCAAGGTGAAGCTGACGTGGTTTGAAGAGATTTTCGAAGAGTATTAGTTCCTTGGTTACGCTTGATTTCTTGACCGAGCGCTTGCGATTGTTTTCATAAGCCTGTTGAGCATAATCAGCAGAATAAATCTCTTTAAAGCACCCTTTTCCAACACATTGTCGGACTGTCCCACGCTTGATTTCAGTATGGATAGTTTGAGGAG
>NZ_JVRR01000116.1 GCF_001070715.1 Streptococcus pseudopneumoniae | reverse complement strand
CGCTCTTTTTTTCGATTCATTTTGGTTACAAAAGCAATAAAATCAAGCATTAGTAAAACCAGTGGACCTTAGTTTGGGAATTTACCAATTTTAGCTCCTTGCTACCACCTTAGAGTAAACAAAAAGGAGGAAACTAAGCCCTCCTCTAGTTACAAATTGTTTGATTGAATCACTTCAATTTTAGCACATAATGGTTTTAGAGTTATAATAGTATCACAACCAACCAGATTCTTTCGCGATATTAGCTGCCTCTGTTCGATTACCTGCATCTAGTTTCGAAAGAATATTGGTGACATAGTTTCGGACGGTTCCGTTGGATAAATAAAGTTGATCTGCAATTTCTTGGTTAGACAAGCCTTGAGCAATTCCCTTTAAAACAGCAATCTCTTGTTCTGTCAACGGATTGGGATGCGTCATCACCACTTCCATCAATTCAGGCGAATACTCCTTGCGCCCTTCGAGGACGGTGTGCAAGGTTTGCATGAGCTCTGCAATGTTTCTTTCTTTTAATACATAAGCATCTACTCCAGCCTTGACCGCACGTTCAAAATACCCAGGACGCTTGAAGGTCGTCACCACAACCACCTTTGTTTCTAGATTTTCTGCTCGTATCCACTCCAAAACTTCAAGACCTGTCTTAACAGGCATTTCTACGTCAAGGATGGCTATATCTACAGACTCCTTTTCTAATAGTTGGATTGCTTCTTGCCCATTCTTGGCTTGTAAGACAGACTCTACATCTGCTTGAAAGGCAAGCAACTGGCACATGGCATCTCGCAACATACTTTGATCTTCTGCGACTAATACTTTCATCTACTTTCTCTCCTTATAAGGTAGTCGAACTTGCACTTCCGTTGGATGTTTCTGACTGATTACACTTACTTCTCCTGAAAATGGAGAAACACGATCTCGGACTGTATGGAGCTCATCTCCTTTTAGAAAAGCAAAGCCGCAGCCATCATCACTTACTGTTAAAATGAGTTCCTTCTCTGTCCGTTCTAATTTTAAGTAAGCTTTAGACGCTTTGGCATGTTTGATGATATTGGTCACTAACTCAAGCAAAATCATGGAAGCCATTGACTCCAATTCTTGAGTAAGGCTAGCAGTATCTAGTTGGTTATCCGTTTCCACCTCAATTCCAGCAATTTCTAACATCTTTTTCACAGTCTCTAGTTCGGATGTCAAAGTTCTAGACTTAAGATTTTCCACAATGGTTCGCACTTCACGCATTGATTCTTTGCTAATTTGCTGTATTTCTCTTAATTCCTTTTCCACCTGTGGATAAGCCTGTATTTGAAATAACTGCAAGGCTAGATCAGTCTTGACACTCAACATAGCAAAGGTATGCCCCAGACTATCATGCAAATCTTGACCGATACGACTGCGTTCATTTTCAGTAAGCAATAGATTTATCTGGGCATTTTGCTTAGCCTGTGCTTCTTTCAAATCCTCCACAATCCGAATCCGAACCAAGCCAAAAGTCATTAAATCGACAAAAGCAAGAATTACAAGTAGATAGAATAGAAACTCAACTTCGATTCTCTGAAAAATCAACAGTTGGCCCACAACAAGGACTTGAGCAAGAAGAAAAGTCCAGACATGTAAAGACTTTAAACCACCTACGCTGAAATGATAACTTAAGAGATTGGATAGGAAAAAGAAAAACCAGATATAATTAACAGCAACAAAGGCAGTATTCCCAACTACATAAGTCAGCATGAGGCCCCAATATAGCCAAGATAGGCGCTGGCTCTTAGTTGTTAAAACACCCAAATACGCCACTACAAATAGAATATCAATCAATAAATGCCAGGCAGAAAGCCACCCAGTCACTACAGGTAGGATGGGGAAAATCATAAAAATTAAACTGGCCCAAAACATATAGTGTATGCTTTTCAGTCTTTCAAGCATTAAGCATTCTCCTTATGACCTTGAAGGTAAATGGTCAAACCAAACAAAACTGCTGAAAAAACAAGTAGATAAACTGTGGCTGATAGATTGATGCTACCCTCGTTTAAGAAGGTCTTGAGCAACTCCATCAACTGATAAGTTGGTAGGCACTTCCCGATTGCTTGCATCCAGTCTGGAAATAAAGAGATGGGCATCCAGAGTCCACCTAAAACAGCCAAACCTAGATAGAGAAGATTGCCCACGACAGACATCAGCTGACTAGAAGGCAAGAGTGTCAAGGTCAAGCCAAGCGCTACAAAAGCTACACTTCCTACTATCAGCAAGAGCGTAGCCCCAATCCAGCTTCCTAAAGGCATATCCACACCTCTGACCAAGTGCCCAACTGAGAAAACAACCAGGATTGAGACCAGATAATCAACCATCATACTTGTTATCTTTGATAGATAATATTCTACCATATTTACCGGAGTATGGCGCAATGTTTTCTGCCAGTTGTTGATTTTATCTGTATGTAAAACAGCTGGGAATGAGAAGATAGCTGTCGACATCATGGAAAAGGCAGTCATAGAGATAAGGTAATCACGCATAAAATTCGCGGGTCCACCTGGTGTATCCTGGTACATGCCAGAAAAGAATAGATAGAATGCTGTCGGCATCCCTACTGATAATAAATAATAGACTGATTGCCGTTTGGTCAATAGAAATTCTATCTTATTTAATGCTAGCCACTGTTTCATCTTAGTCATCTCCCTTCTGCGTTTCTTCAAAGATTGTATCCAACAAACTACGATTATTAACTTCAATTTCTTGTATGCTACATCCTGCTTGAACTAACAGTTCCCAGAAAGCATTTGCATCTCGTGTGACTACTTGCAAAGCATCTTGTTTTTGTGACCAGTTTTCAACTAAATTTGACTGCTCTACGACTTCCTTGTAAGCTAGAGGAAGGATAAAGTGCTTTTCTGTCTCTTCACTACGCATAGCTAGAGGCGTCGTGTCTCGAATCAACTCTCCCTTATTTAAAACCAAAATCCGATCAGCTGTATGCTCTACTTCTTCGATATAATGGGACGAATAGAGAATGGTGACTCCCTGCGCTTTTAGGTCCTGAACAATTTCCCAAAAACGTTGACGAGTTGAGGTATCCATAGTAGCAGTTGGCTCATCTAAAAAGACAAGCTTTGGTCGCCCAATTAAGGTCAAGACAAAAGAGAAAAGACGCTTTTGTCCACCTGATAATTTTTCTGCGAATTGCTCTTTTTGTTGCTTATCAAACTGTAATAGTTGATCGACTTCCTGATTACTCAAATGATTTGGATAGATACGTTGAAAGAAAGCAATCAACTCTTTTACCTTTAGTTTTTGAACGATTGCATTCTCTTGAGGGAGGTAGGATCTTGTATAGTCTAACTTAGAACTCGTCACTGGCAAGCCTTGGATAGATACTTGTCCACTGGTGACCAGTTTATCTCCAAGCAAACAGTCCAAGAGTGTGGTCTTCCCAGCACCATTGGGCCCAATCAAGGCGACGCATTCACCTTCAGCTACCTCAAAGGAAATATCCTTCAAAATAGCCTTGCTCTTGATGTTTTTATTTAGGCTTTCTACCTTAATCATGTTCATGATATTCTCCTTTCAGCCACTCCTTTCCCATAGGAAAGGCGATTAAAATCATAAATCCTAGTCCCCAGGCACCACGGATGAATTGGTGAAGGAAGGCTTGATCAAACCAACCTGTAAACATTTCTACCAACCATACCACTAGTGATAGGCCGATAAAGAAATAGATGCTCCCTCTCTTCATTCCTCAAGCTCCTTTTTCACATCTGAGACTAATTTCAAACCTTCTCTAACAAGCCAAGACATCATTCCAAAGCCAGCAAATAACTCCCAAGGAAAATGATAGAAATCTTCATCCAATCCTGAGAACATGAGATAGGTCATAACTCCTGCTGCTACTAAACTCATTGCGACAATTACTTTATGTTTCATTTTTTCTTCCTCCCTTTCATACTTCAATTATAGTCTTTTGAAGTTAGCGGAGCTAGATACTTCTGTCACTCGTAAATATGACAAATGTCATAAAAAATTCTGTTCAAAACAAGCAAGATACACTATACAATAAAACACAAGTAGAAAAATCTAAGGCAACTTCCTCAAAAGAGATATCAAACCCAATTCACACCATAATATAAACTAATACTTATTTAAAATCAAAAAGAGTAGAAATTTTTATCAGACAAACACATATATTATACGTTGAACAAAACCCTTCTATTGCTTTCTTAAAAATTTATAAGAGTTATAAAATCCCTTGAATTCAATGTGTATACCTAAACTACGGGATTTATTGAAAAGACTGGAGACAAAAAGCATACGCTGCCAAAATGAATTGCTGAAAATCAAAAAAGAGAGAGAACCAAACTGATTCTCTCTTAATGTATATAATACCTAGTTTTAAAAATACACACTCACGTATCTCTGTAATGAATCGGGAAGACAGGATTCGAACCTGCGACACCTTGGTCCCAAACCAAGTACTCTACCAAGCTGAGCTACTTCCCGAGTTAAATAGAAAAATGCACCCTAGAGGAGTCGAACCTCTAACCGCCTGATTCGTAGTCAGGTACTCTATCCAGTTGAGCTAAGGGTGCTCATTATATTATGCCGAGGACCGGAATCGAACCGGTACGATCGTTACCAATCGCAGGATTTTAAGTCCTGTGCGTCTGCCAGTTCCGCCACCCCGGCCTCTCTAAGCGAACGACGGGATTCGAACCCGCGACCCCCACCTTGGCAAGGTGGTGTTCTACCACTGAACTACGTTCGCACTATTTTCTTCTATCTAAAAATGCCGGCTACATGACTTGAACACGCGACCCTCTGATTACAAATCAGATGCTCTACCAACTGAGCTAAGCCGGCTCATTTATTATATCTTAATGCGGGTTAAGGGACTTGAACCCCCACGCCGTTAAGCGCCAGATCCTAAATCTGGTGCGTCTGCCAATTCCGCCAAACCCGCAGATATGACCCGTACTGGGCTCGAACCAGTGACCCATTGATTAAAAGTCAATTGCTCTACCAACTGAGCTAACGAGTCTAAAATAACTTCCGTTATCTTAAACGGTCCCGACGGGAATCGAACCCGCGATCTTCGCCGTGACAGGGCGACGTGATAACCGCTACACTACGGGACCTTTGGGAGTTAACGGGATCGAACCGCTGACCCTCTGCTTGTAAGGCAGATGCTCTCCCAGCTGAGCTAAACTCCCTAGAGCTAAGCGACTTCCATATCTCACAGGGGGCAACCCCCAACTACTTCCGGCGTTCTAGGGCTTAACTTCTGTGTTCGGCATGGGTACAGGTGTATCTCCTAGGCTATCGTCACTTAACTCTGAGTAATACCTACTCAAAATTGAATATCTATTCAAACTAAGAAAACCTCTCGCTTTCATATTCTCAGTTACTTTGGATAAGTCCTCGAGCTATTAGTATTAGTCCGCTACATGTGTCGCCACACTTCCACTTCTAACCTATCTACCTGATCATCTCTCAGGGCTCTTACTGATATATAATCATGGGAAATCTCATCTTGAGGTGGGTTTCACACTTAGATGCTTTCAGCGTTTATCCCTTCCCTACATAGCTACCCAGCGATGCCTTTGGCAAGACAACTGGTACACCAGCGGTAAGTCCACTCTGGTCCTCTCGTACTAGGAGCAGATCCTCTCAAATTTCCTACGCCCGCGACGGATAGGGACCGAACTGTCTCACGACGTTCTGAACCCAGCTCGCGTGCCGCTTTAATGGGCGAACAGCCCAACCCTTGGGACCGACTACAGCCCCAGGATGCGACGAGCCGACATCGAGGTGCCAAACCTCCCCGTCGATGTGAACTCTTGGGGGAGATAAGCCTGTTATCCCCAGGGTAGCTTTTATCCGTTGAGCGATGGCCCTTCCATACGGAACCACCGGATCACTAAGCCCGACTTTCGTCCCTGCTCGAGTTGTAGCTCTCGCAGTCAAGCTCCCTTATACCTTTACACTCTGCGAATGATTTCCAACCATTCTGAGGGAACCTTTGGGCGCCTCCGTTACCTTTTAGGAGGCGACCGCCCCAGTCAAACTGCCCGTCAGACACTGTCTCCGATAGGGATCACCTATCTGGGTTAGAGTGGCCATAACACAAGGGTAGTATCCCAACAACGTCTCCTTCGAAACTGGCGTCCCGATCTCATAGACTCCTACCTATCCTGTACATGTGGTACAGACACTCAATATCAAACTGCAGTAAAGCTCCATGGGGTCTTTCCGTCCTGTCGCGGGTAACCTGCATCTTCACAGGTACTAAAATTTCACCGAGTCTCTCGTTGAGACAGTGCCCAAATCATTACGCCTTTCGTGCGGGTCGGAACTTACCCGACAAGGAATTTCGCTACCTTAGGACCGTTATAGTTACGGCCGCCGTTTACTGGGGCTTCAATTCATACCTTCGCTTGCGCTAAGCACTCCTCTTAACCTTCCAGCACCGGGCAGGCGTCACCCCCTATACATCATCTTACGATTTAGCAGAGAGCTGTGTTTTTGATAAACAGTTGCTTGGGCCTATTCACTGCGGCTGACTTAAAGTCAGCACCCCTTCTCCCGAAGTTACGGGGTCATTTTGCCGAGTTCCTTAACGAGAGTTCTCTCGCTCACCTGAGGCTACTCGCCTCGACTACCTGTGTCGGTTTGCGGTACGGGTAGAGTATGTTTAAACGCTAGAAGCTTTTCTTGGCAGTGTGACGTCACTAACTTCGCTACTAAACTTCGCTCCCCATCACAGCTCAATGTTATAGAACTAAGCATTTAACTCAATTCACACCTCACTGCTTAGACAGACACTTCCAATCGTCTGCTTTAGTTAGCCTACTGCGTCCCTCCATCACTACATACTCTAGTACAGGAATATCAACCTGTTGTCCATCGGATACACCTTTCGGTCTCTCCTTAGGTCCCGACTAACCCAGGGCGGACGAGCCTTCCCCTGGAAACCTTAGTCTTACGGTGGACAGGATTCTCACCTGTCTTTCGCTACTCATACCGGCATTCTCACTTCTATGCGTTCCAGCACTCCTCACGGTATACCTTCTTCACACATAGAACGCTCTCCTACCATACCTATAAAGGTATCCACAGCTTCGGTAAATTGTTTTAGCCCCGGTACATTTTCGGCGCAGGGTCACTCGACTAGTGAGCTATTACGCACTCTTTGAATGAATAGCTGCTTCTAAGCTAACATCCTAGTTGTCTGTGCAACCCCACATCCTTTTCCACTTAACAATTATTTTGGGACCTTAGCTGGTGGTCTGGGCTGTTTCCCTTTCGACTACGGATCTTAGCACTCGCAGTCTGACTGCCGACCATAATTCATTGGCATTCGGAGTTTATCTGAGATTGGTAATCCGGGATGGACCCCTCACCCAAACAGTGCTCTACCTCCAAGAATCTTTATGTCGACGCTAGCCCTAAAGCTATTTCGGAGAGAACCAGCTATCTCCAAGTTCGTTTGGAATTTCTCCGCTACCCACAAGTCATCCAAGCACTTTTCAACGTGCCCTGGTTCGGTCCTCCAGTGCGTCTTACCGCACCTTCAACCTGCTCATGGGTAGGTCACATGGTTTCGGGTCTACGTCATGATACTAAGGCGCCCTATTCAGACTCGGTTTCCCTACGGCTCCGTCTCTTCAACTTAACCTCGCATCATAACGTAACTCGCCGGTTCATTCTACAAAAGGCACGCTCTCACCCATTAACGGGCTCGAACTTGTTGTAGGCACACGGTTTCAGGTTCTATTTCACTCCCCTCCCGGGGTGCTTTTCACCTTTCCCTCACGGTACTGGTTCACTATCGGTCACTAGGGAGTATTTAGGGTTGGGAGATGGTCCTCCCAGATTCCGACGGGATTTCACGTGTCCCGCCGTACTCAGGATACTGCTAGGTACAAAGACTATTTTAAATACGAGGCTATTACTCTCTTTGGCTGATCTTCCCAAATCATTCTTCTATAATCTTTGAGTCCATATCGCAGTCCTACAACCCCGAAGAGTAAACTCTTCGGTTTGCCCTTCTGCCGTTTCGCTCGCCGCTACTAAGGCAATCGCTTTTGCTTTCTCTTCCTGCAGCTACTTAGATGTTTCAGTTCACTGCGTCTTCCTCCTCACATCCTTAACAGATGTGGGTAACAGGTAGTACCTGTTGGGTTCCCCCATTCGGAAATCCCTGGATCATCGCTTACTTACAGCTACCCAAGGCATATCGTCGTTTGTCACGTCCTTCTTCGGCTCCTAGTGCCAAGGCATCCACCGTGCGCCCTTATTAACTTAACCTTATTTTTCTGACCTTTCAGTCATAAACTCTTATTAATACTACAGCGTTTTCGGTTTATTTTCTTGTTACTATTTGATATAGATATTCAATTTTCAATGTGCATTACTTGGTGATCTCTCACCAATGGAGCCTAGCGGGATCGAACCGCTGACCTCCTGCGTGCAAAGCAGGCGCTCTCCCAGCTGAGCTAAGGCCCCACAAGACCTCTCAAGACTAAACAAGACCAATGCGCAGTTCCTTATCCTTAGAAAGGAGGTGATCCAGCCGCACCTTCCGATACGGCTACCTTGTTACGACTTCACCCCAATCATCTATCCCACCTTAGGCGGCTGGCTCCTTACGGTTACCTCACCGACTTCGGGTGTTACAAACTCTCGTGGTGTGACGGGCGGTGTGTACAAGGCCCGGGAACGTATTCACCGCGGCGTGCTGATCCGCGATTACTAGCGATTCCGACTTCATGTAGGCGAGTTGCAGCCTACAATCCGAACTGAGACTGGCTTTAAGAGATTAGCTTGCCGTCACCGGCTTGCGACTCGTTGTACCAGCCATTGTAGCACGTGTGTAGCCCAGGTCATAAGGGGCATGATGATTTGACGTCATCCCCACCTTCCTCCGGTTTATTACCGGCAGTCTCGCTAGAGTGCCCAACTCAATGATGGCAACTAACAATAGGGGTTGCGCTCGTTGCGGGACTTAACCCAACATCTCACGACACGAGCTGACGACAACCATGCACCACCTGTCACCTCTGTCCCGAAGGAAAACTCTATCTCTAGAGCGGTCAGAGGGATGTCAAGACCTGGTAAGGTTCTTCGCGTTGCTTCGAATTAAACCACATGCTCCACCGCTTGTGCGGGCCCCCGTCAATTCCTTTGAGTTTCAACCTTGCGGTCGTACTCCCCAGGCGGAGTGCTTAATGCGTTAGCTACGGCACTAAACCCCGGAAAGGGTCTAACACCTAGCACTCATCGTTTACGGCGTGGACTACCAGGGTATCTAATCCTGTTTGCTCCCCACGCTTTCGAGCCTCAGCGTCAGTTACAAGCCAGAGAGCCGCTTTCGCCACCGGTGTTCCTCCATATATCTACGCATTTCACCGCTACACATGGAATTCCACTCTCCCCTCTTGCACTCAAGTTAAACAGTTTCCAAAGCGTACTATGGTTAAGCCACAGCCTTTAACTTCAGACTTATCTAACCGCCTGCGCTCGCTTTACGCCCAATAAATCCGGACAACGCTCGGGACCTACGTATTACCGCGGCTGCTGGCACGTAGTTAGCCGTCCCTTTCTGGTAAGATACCGTCACAGTGTGAACTTTCCACTCTCACACTCGTTCTTCTCTTACAACAGAGCTTTACGATCCGAAAACCTTCTTCACTCACGCGGCGTTGCTCGGTCAGACTTCCGTCCATTGCCGAAGATTCCCTACTGCTGCCTCCCGTAGGAGTCTGGGCCGTGTCTCAGTCCCAGTGTGGCCGATCACCCTCTCAGGTCGGCTATGTATCGTCGCCTTGGTGAGCCGTTACCCCACCAACTAGCTAATACAACGCAGGTCCATCTGGTAGTGATGCAATTGCACCTTTTAAGCATATGTCATGCAACATCTACTCTTATGCGGTATTAGCTATCGTTTCCAATAGTTATCCCCCGCTACCAGGCAGGTTACCTACGCGTTACTCACCCGTTCGCAACTCATCCAGAGAAGCAAGCTCCTCCTTCAGCGTTCTACTTGCATGTATTAGGCACGCCGCCAGCGTTCGTCCTGAGCCAGGATCAAACTCTCATTAAAAGTTTGAGTTCTCACTCATTTCTGTCACTGACAGATTTATTGTTTTTTCATTGTTCAGTACTACAACAGTTGTTGTAGTGCCCTGCACATTGGTTCGTCTTGTTCAGTTTTCAAAGGTCTTTGTCACTTACTTCTCTTAAGCGACAACTATATTAGTATATCACAGTCACTTTTGCTTGTCAACACTTTTTTGAAACTTTTTTAAACTTTTTTCATCAAGTGTTCCTACCGCAACATACCATAGTCCGTACGGGATTCGAACCCGTGTTACCGCCGTGAAAAGGCGGTGTCTTAACCCCTTGACCAACGGACCAGAGTTGTTATTTTCAACTCTTACTATTATACCGACTTTTTCAGACTTGTCAACTACTTTTTTAAACTTTTTTTACTTTTTTGCATGAATTCCTAATGAGTACGGATGTCAAACTCCTTAAACACAATACGTAAGTCCTTTAGCACTCTTTGACGCCCTCGGAAGCGTTCATCTCTTAAGACGCGTTCTAACTCTTCTTGTTGCTCTTTAGTTTGTTTGTTTCTATAATCTCTTAGTGTTTCATGAAAGAGATAATAATCA
>NZ_JVRR01000115.1 GCF_001070715.1 Streptococcus pseudopneumoniae | reverse complement strand
CGCATAGCGGGTGGTTTTTTTGTCTCGCACCTAACGGAGCGAGACGGACTAATAGTCACACAATAAAACGCATAGTACCAAGGTTCTCAAGACCTGATACTATGCGCTTTTCTGATTTCAAAGACTTCTTGCCCAGCCTCGTTTCTGTTTATCCTCGTCCGCCAGGGGCTGGACCGCCAGGACCTCCATTCGGACCTCCGCCTCCAGGCATAGAATTGACAATATCTGTTTGTTTTTCGCCGTTGATGTAGATATCCCCACCTGTGTAGGTTGCTGTTCCATCAAAGTCAAAGCCTGATTGTCCTATCAATTTAACGGTTCCGCCTGTGACCGTGATATTCCCGTTTGAGTCAATTGGGTCTGTGTCCCCTTGACCGACTTCTACAGTTAGATTACCACCTGTCATGGTAAAGTAAATGTCACTTTGCTGGGCATTTTTATTGGCTGCATTGACTCCATCATCTGTCGAGTAAACATTGATATCTCCACCATTGATCGTAATGGCTTTCCCTTCAATTCCTTCAGTCGCATTCTTGACTGTGTAAGTACCACTATCAATCACTAGGTTGCCAGAAGCGTGAATGCCGTCATCGCCTGCTGTGACTGTTATGGTATTGTTCGCCAAATACATATTTCCCACAGTCATATCGTCATCATTGTCAACTTTGACACCATCTTCCTTGGCATCGATCGTCATGGTCGTACCAGTGATGTTAAGTTCATCATTGACATTAAAAGCATCGCCTACTGATGTAACGTTAATAGTTCCACCCGTGATGTGAAGTGTGTCGTTAGCCTTGATAGCATTGCTTTTCTTGCCATCCACATTGAGAGTTCCTGAGCCATTGATGGTCAAATCAACCTTAGAAAAGAGAGCTGCATTTGCCTTTTCATCACTGTTAGAGCTTGAGTCAGAGAGACTGTTGGTGGTCCCCTCTGCCAGAGTCAAATAGACATGACCGGCTGATGTCGCTGAAATAGCCGCATCTGTATTGGTCATGGTCGCACCTTTTAGGACAAGTTTCACATCATCATACTTATCTGCCTCTACCTTTATTTGCACTCCGTCAGACTGACCAGAAATGACATAGGTACCTGCTTTTGAGATAGTCACTGTTGAACCAGAAACTGTCACACCGTCTCCAGAGACACTTGCAGATGAGCCTGACAATTCAATCTTAGAGGCTGTATTTTCATCATAAGATGTATCGTAGTCCTTTTCTGTAAAATAAGAAGATTGACTATTTTTAGCTGAAGTTGTGATGGCAGTGGTATCTGCCGCTGCAGTTGTACTTGACTTGGTCGTTGACTGCCCACAAGCTGTCATCAAAGTCAAAGCTGTTAAACTGGTTAAGATTAGAGCCCATTTTTTTGATTTCATACTTTTTTCCTCGCCTTCATTTAGCTTGAGCTTAGTTTACAGGGGAAATCTGAAAAAAATCTGAACTTTTTCTGAAAGTTTTCTTAAATTCAGTTTCAGTTAAGTTATCTTTAACAAAAGTTTTAGGAAAGTTCCCTAGACTAGTCACAAGCAAGTGCAACTTGCCCAGACACATATATCTTCTAATAAGATAGAGCGCTGATACTCTTCGAAAATCTCTTCAAACCGTGTCAGCTTAGCCTTGCCGTATATATATGTTACTGACTTCGTCAGTTTTATCTACAACCTCAAAACAGTGTTTTGAGCAACCTGTGGCTAGCTTCCTAGTTTGCTCTTTGATTTTCATTGAGTATGAAACAGTTTGATAAAGGAGACAGGATTTATGAAACCAATTGAAACAAGCTTTAAACGAATTGAAACCAAATATGTCGTTGCCAAGACTGACTTGACTAATTTAATAGAAGACTTAAAAACATACCTCGTCGAGGATGATTATCCAACTTCGACCATTTCTAACATCTACTTTGATACAGAGCAATTTGATATGATTCAGGATGATAGCCAAGGTACTAAGCGTAAAGAAAAGATTCGGATGCGAACCTATCTCAGTCAAGTCCAGCCCGATAGTCAGGTATTTTTAGAAATCAAATCCAAGGACAGGACTGGTGTTGGGCGAAAATATCGTCTCTTGTCGACTCCCCAGTCTATCACCCAGTTTATGACCAAAGGACAGCTGGATAGCAGCATCAAGGACCAAATGATGATTGAAAAAATCCAGCAACTCCAAGAGGAATATCAGCAAGCCATCATCCCTCGTATGTATATTTACTACGACCGCTTTTCTCTCAAGGAAAAGAAAGAAATTAGCGGATTTCCCTACAATAAAATTCGTGTCACCATTGACCAAAATCTAACCTATCGTGATGAGAATGTCAGTTTATTCTCAGGAAAGGACGGTTTCCCTCTACTAAACGAGGACATTGTCATCATGGAAATTAAAGCACCTGGTAGAAAACCCCAATGGCTACAAGATATTCTCGACCAATATGGACTGGTAGAGCAGAAATTTTCAAAATACAGCTGCGCCTACCACAAGTCTCAAGGGCTGGACTATAGCCCACGACCAAGCACAGAAAGTGTAGGTACTACTTATGTCTAATCTTTTCAACTCTATTTTCAACGACACAACTGCTACTGCCAATCCCATCCAGCTCTTTCTGGCTCTCTTGGTCAGCCTGATTTTAGGTTTGGCGCTGACCTGGGCTTACAAACACCGTACCCTCTATACACGGGAATTTGCTGTTAGTTTGACCCTACTCCCCTGCTTGATAACTTTGGTCATCTTTCTGGTAAATGGCAGCTTAGGAACCTCTATCGCTGTTGCAGGAACCTTTAGCCTCATTCGTTTCCGTTCAGCCACCAGTGGCTCACGGGAACTAATTGCTATCTTTCTTGCCATGATTATCGGGCTGGCGGCAGGGACAGGCTACCTAGCCTTAGCTGTTCTCTTCACCGTCTTTATCTTAGCAGTATGGCTTCTTTTAGAAAAGCAACAAAGCAAGAGCAATCACCAACGTCGCAGACTATTGACCATCACAATTGCCAACCAAGAAAAGCAACTCCAAACTATCCAATCTGGACTATCACAATTCTGTACTGAGTTAGACCTCATCTCGATTGATACCAGCAATGA
Organism: Streptococcus pseudopneumoniae; assembly: GCF_001070715.1. Taxonomy (GTDB): domain Bacteria; phylum Bacillota; class Bacilli; order Lactobacillales; family Streptococcaceae; genus Streptococcus; species Streptococcus pseudopneumoniae_H. The sequence goes on along the minus strand of NZ_JVRR01000115.1, from coordinate 17,511 downwards.
TGGAGAACAAGTCACCACTGTCTATGAAGTGGATTTCAAGGCTCAAACAGATGATTTTCAAGTCATCCATTACCTCACTAAAGAACAGGATACTTACCAGGTTTCCCTGACCAAGAATGCCAAGAAGAGAAAGAATTTGTAGACTAGAATCTCTAACATAATCTGGACGAACACTCCATTTGAAAAAAATCGGTAACCCAATCTATGACAAAAGGCATGATAGCAACGTTTTTGAACACTTACTATCATGCCTTTTATATAGTAGAAACTCCACTCTTCACTTCACAACAAGTTCATAACGTGTCTTACTGGTGAAGGTTTGACCGGCTTTGAGAATGACTTGGTCTTTGAGGTTACTGTGAATGGCATCTGGTAAAACTTGCGCTTCAAGGGCAATCCCATTGTGCTGTAGCATTGGCTGACCTCCTATGATGACACTCTCATCCACAAAATTTGCTGTGTATACTACAAAGCAAGGAGCCTCTGTCTTGAAGAGCAGGAAGCGACCTGAGTTTTGATCATAAAGGAAACCAGCATTGTCATGACCTGCAGGAAGGGCAAATGGATGATCCAAACCTGATACCAGCTGGATTTGCTCATCTTCCTCTGCAAAGATATCCTTCAACAAGGCACCATTGTAGATGTGTTTGACCACATCACGGTTGGCTTCTGGAGTTTTGGCAGGAACACCGTCGGGAGCGATTGGATAAATGCCCTCAGTATTTAGCTGGAAGACATGGCGGTCAATCGTCTGCGTGAAATCACCAGACAAGTTGAAATAGCTGTGGTTGGTTGGATTGACCAGCGTATCCTGATCTGTTGTTACCTTGTAGCTGATTTCATAGGCACCAGTTTCTTCCAAGTGATAACTAATCCAAATCTTGAGATTGCCAGGAAATCCTCCTGTACCATCTGTACGCTCTGTGTAGAGGGTCAAGCCATGGTCACTCACTTCAACTAGTTCAAACAAACTCGAATCCCAACCTGTTGAACCACTGTGATTACAATTGCTAGCATTGTTGACTTCAAGGTCATAAGTCTTGCCATTGAGTTCAAATGTCGCACCAGTAATACGGCCTGCCACAGGACCTACGCTAGCTCCATGTTTGGGACTATTACCTACATAGCTAGCAAAGTCATCAAAACCCAAGATAACGTTGGCAAAATTTCCATCCTTGTCAGGCGTTACATAGCGCAAGATGGTCGCACCATAGGTCATAACTTCAAGCTGGTAGCCACCGTCCGTCTCAAAACGATAGGCCAAAATATCTTGTCCCTCAACATTTCCAAACACACGCTCTGTGTATGCTTTCATTCTCTTCTCCTTTTACTATTTCTCTCAAGCAAACAAACCATAGAAAGCGAATTGACAATCTATGGTTTGCCTGATGATATACAAATCCTCTTGTCAAGAATTCATAAACACTATCTTATACTCAATGAAAATCAAAGAACAAACTAGGAAGCTAGCCGCAGGCTGCTCAAATCACTGCTTTGAGGTTGTGGATAGAACTGACGAAGTCAGCTCAAAACACTGTTTTGAGGTTGTAGATAGAACTGACGAAGTCAGTAACCATACCTACGGCAAGGCAACACTAGTATGATTTAAAGAGATTTTCGAAGAGTCTTACTTTTGATATTCGTGGATGATAACACCTTGTACCACACGGTTTACTGTACCTGTAGGAGACGGTGTATCAGGTTTATTTTCTACCTTGAGTGAAGTCAATAGGGCAAAGAGTTGGGCATAAACGATGTAAGGGAAGACACGGTAAATATCATTCAAGACACCGCCACAACCAAGGGCCACTTCTTTGACATTTTCAAGACCAAAGGCTTGATCACTCAAAAGCACAACACGACGAGCAATCTGGTCACCTGCAACTTCACGAACCAAGTCCAAGTCGTACTGACGAGTGTAGTCTGTCGTTGTACCAAAGACCAAAACAACTGTATCTTCGTTGATAAGAGATTTTGGACCGTGACGGAAGCCGACTGGGCTTTCATACATGGTCGCAACTTGGCCAGCTGTCAATTCCAAAATCTTGAGCTGAGCTTCATGAGCAAGTCCAAAGAAAGGACCAGCGCCTAGATAGATGACACGGTTAAAGTCTAAATCAACAAGCTCTTTGACATCTTCTGCCTTGTCTAGGATTTTACGGGCAAGACTAGATACAACTTCAAAACGTTCAGCTTTCACAGCAAATTCTGTAGGATCAAAGACCAAGAGAGCTGTCAACATCATAGACGTAAAGCTGGAAGTCATGGCAAATCCAGCATCATTAGAAGCAGCTGGTTGCAAAAGCAAAAGATTGCGGTCATCGCCATGGGCTTGAAGAGCCAATTTACCATCTGCTGCACAAGTAATCGTCACTTGATAAAGCTCATCCACCAAGGATTTGGCCAAATCAACAGTTGCCACACTTTCAGGTGAATTTCCACTACGAGCGAAAGATACAAGGACAGTTACCACATCTTTTTTCAAATAAGTTTCTGGATTGGCAACGATATCTGTGGTCGCAATAGCATTGAAATTCCATTTGCGTTCGTCATAGACTTCCTTAAAGTATGGTACCAAAGTATCTCCCACATAAGCAGAAGTCCCCGCACCTGTCAAGATAACCTTGATATAGTCATGTTTATCAGCAATCCCTTGTAGGAAGGCTGCAATTTCTTCACGTTGTTCTTGATAAGATTCAAAAGCTTCTTTCCATACATCAGGCTGTTGGTAGATTTCACGTGTAGTGATTTCTGCACCCAATTCGAGCAAGTCTTCTTTTGTATAATGTAGCATTGAGTTCCTCTTTTTCTATTAAATATGGGAATGGGAGTAAGCCCCATTCCCATGTATATTCTATATAAGTTGTTCTGACGATGTTCACGTTGTCACATCTTATTCATCTTCGTCATCATCGAAGCCCGCTAATAAATCATTGACTTTCACAATGCTTTCTGCAGCACGGCTCTTATAGTCCGCATCTGCGCCTGTAAGGCTCGCATTGATAAATTCAATCACCATTGGAAGATTCATCCCTGCATAAAGTTCGATGTCACGACCTTCCATAATCAAACGGCTTATCACGTTACATGGTGTTCCACCGAGAAGATCCGCAAAGACTAGGAAATCATCCAATCCTTCAATAGCAGCTTCAAATTTTGCAGTAAATTCTTCTGGTCCATCTTCTGGAAGAAGAGCCACTGCATGAATATTGTCTTGTGGACCCATGATCATTTCAGTGCTACCTTTAAGTTCTTCACAGAAGCGACCATGACTCACCAAAATTAATGATTTAGCCATAAATTATGCGCCCATTCCAAGTACAAATTTACCAAAGGCAGAAAGAGCCAAAGCAAGTACGATAATAATACCGATAGCTTTAGTAGAGTTCATACCTTTCTTACCAAGCAACCAGAAGATAAAGGCTGTAAAGATTGCTGGAAGCAAACGTGGGAAGATTTGGTTCAAGATGTCTTGGAAGTCAATCATCTTTTCACCGATTGCCCATTTGTAAGAAATTTCAAAGTTAATCATTGTTGCTACAAGAGCACCCATCATGAAGACACCAAGTACAGATGCAGCGTCAATCAAAGCTGTCAAGGTACTTTGCATGTTGTTGATAAGGTTAACCCCTTCTTTGTAGGCAAATTCCAACTGTTTCCAACGGAAGATGTCATAAGCAACTGCAACTGCGATCCAAAGGAAGATACCCCAAGGTTGACCACCGATAGCCATAGTTGCTGCGATAGATCCCATGATAGCAGGTACAAGTGAACCAAAGATTGTATCTCCAAGAGGAGCGAATGGTCCCATCAAACCTGTCTTGATACCATTAACGGCATCTTTTGAACCCACACCATCTTTTTCTTCCATGGCAAGATCAAAACCAGCGATAATGGTGTGGAAGAATGGTGAAGTATTGAAGAATTGAGTATGAACTTTCATCATTTCTTTCAATTCAGGAGTTCCATCTCCATACATTTTACGCAATTGAGGCAAGATCATGTAAAGGTAACCAGAAGCTTGCATACGTTCGTAGTTCCAACCTAATTGGAAAGTAAACAAGCTACGTTTGTTGATTTGATTAAAATCTTCTTTTGTAAGTTTGTAATTAGAATTCGTCATCTTCGATTTCCCCACTTTCTGATGGTGTAGAAGGTGCTGCCACAGCTACTTTTTGGCTATTTTTGAAGTGAAGCACTGCAAGGAAGATACCTACGATAGAAATACCAATCATAGACAATCCTTTGAAGTTGTTCACGAAACCAATTTTTTCAGCAACATCTTTCGGTAGAGTGCCTACGATACCAGCAACAGCGCCACCAAGACCAGTTACATATGAGTAAAGAACAGTCAACATAGCTGTCAAACCAAATCCCATAGCAAGGTAGTGAAGGTTACGTTTAACTGGAAGGTAACGAAGCAAGATTGCAAATCCAAGACCTGGAAGCATACGTCCTGCGAGTGTCAAACCATCTGCAACCCATTGGTATTTTGTAACGAAGTCTACTACGTGTTGTACAAATTCACCACCAAAAGCAAGGGCAAAGAAGACTGGAAGGGCACGAGATAGAGCCCAAGGAATCGCACCAAGTAGGTAGTTGCGTTCAATACCTTTATAGTCAAAGCGTTCGATTGCAGCATCCACACGGTGAGCAAAGAAAGTAGTTGTCATACGTCCAAGAACGTCGAAGTAAGTCAAGAGAGTTGCTACTGGCACAGCGATTGTTGTAATCGCAAGTGCTGTATCAATTCCTTGTGAAACAGAGAAGGCTGTCGCAAGAACCGCACCAGAAGTTGCGTCGATACGAGAAGCACCACCGAAGGTACCAACCCCAAGAACGAATAGTTGCAAGTTACCACCGATAAGCAAACCAGTAGTCACATCTCCCATGATTAAACCAGTAATGAAACCAGCAAATACAGGGGAACCTGCAGATGAAACGATCGTCAACTCATCACAGATTTGATAAGCTGAGTACAAAGTGAGAAGTAAAATTTGCCACCATTGTATCATAACAATGACCTCCTAAAAATTTTTTCCTATTTTAATAAGCTCAAAAAGTCTGAAATTGGATCATTTGGAACCATTTGAGCAGTAAGTTTAACACCTTTTTCTGCCAATTTGTGGAAGTCTTCCACATCCTTGTCTACTACATTGATAGAACGTGTGATGGGGCGAGTTTCTGGTGTTTGAGACATATTCCCAACATTTAGGGTTTCAAGTGGTACACCTGCTTCAACCAAACCAAGGAAGCGGTCTGGTTTACGAGCCACGATAAAGAGACGTTGGCTATCGTATTTTCCAGCAAGAATATTGGCTGCCGCTTTTTCAATTGGCAAAATACTCAATTTCACACCTGGTGGTGTCGCAAGTTTCAAGCCACTCTTTTCAACGTCGTTGTTGACAACTTCGTCATCTACAACCATAATACGTGAAACATTTAGTTTTCCAGCCCAAAGATTGGCTACTTGTCCGTGGATCAAACGTCCATCGATACGGCATCCTACAATTGTCATAAGTTTTCCCCCTTTATGTGTTTTAGTGTAGGTTTACGAGTTAAATAAATCTCTTCTTTATATTGGCCCTCTGTTTCAAAGATGATGATGCGGTTGGCACCTTCCTTGAGGTAGCTATGAGGAATATAAAGCGAGAGGGTCGGGCCGACGTTCCAAAAACGTCCTAGATTCTGCCCATTGACAAAGGCAACCCCCTTACCAAACTCAGACAAGTCTAGGTAAGTATCTTTTGGCTCTTGGACTGTAAAGTCATAAGCGTAAAAAGCTGGTTGTCCTTCTGTCCATCCTTTTGAAAAATCAATTTTCTCAGGATTGTCTAGTGGGAGTGGATAGTGTTTCCAGTTTAGTAAGAAGTGCAAATCCTTACAAACCCCTGTCCGAATTCCCTTACGTTGCGTATCCGCTAAGAACTTGTGACCGTAGTTGACACGCCCCATATTTTCTATCAAGATATCAATCCTAGACAGCGCTTTCTTTTTACCTTTATAAAAAATATCTTCCCCAATCTCTGTCTGATATTGGGTTTTAATCCACTGACCATCGACATAAAGCTGGGCCCTATCTCGACCATCAATGATACGAAGTCTTTCTTCTTCTGCATCCCAGTTTGTTTCTGTTCGATAGAGTAGATAGCCATAGCTTTGTCCCAACTCCTCCATCTTTTTAGGATAGAGGCTTTCTACTGGACTTGACAAGCTATCCAAGGTTTCAAACAAGGAAACTTTTTCAACTAGTGGAATAGCATCCAACTCCATACTCTCTTTGTAGAGTGGCTCCAACTGCGGGTACTCTGGAAAATGTGTTGCCATCATCTTCTTGACTGCCAAGTATTTGGCAGTTGGATTTCCTTCTTCATCCAGAAGGGCATCGTAATCATAGGATGTGACTTGTGGCAGGTCCAAAGTCCCTCGAGCCGAACAACCATTCATGAAGCCAAAGTTTGTACCACCGTGGAACATGTAGAGATTGATGGAGCCTTGTTCCAAAACCTCTCGAACTGCATCTGCCAATTCTTTTGGATCCCGTGTGATAATCGGTTCCTTCCAACGATTGAACCAACCATCCCAGAACTCCATACACATAAGGGGCCATTTTTTGCCATGCTCATCAAAGAATTCCTGCATCTGTGAAAAGTTATAAGGTGCCTTAGAACCAAAGTTGCCTGTCACAAAGAGGTCATCTTCGATTAAGGTTCCAGCTTTCAGAGTAGCTCGCCATGGACCATCTGATGTAAAGAGGGGACAGGTTACGCCACGCTCTTCCATCAACTGTCGAATGGCTCTCAGGTAAGCCTTATCTTCGCCATAAGAACCATATTCATTTTCAACCTGCATCATAAGGATGTTTCCACCATTGTCCAACAAATGTGGAACCAATCGTGACAAGAGCTGGTCATAGTAGCGACCGACAGCCTCAATATAGGCTGGATCTGAGGAACGAATCCTCATGTCTTTGGTTAAGAGCCAAGCTGGTAAACCACCGAATTCCCATTCCGCACAGATGAAGGATGACGGACGAACGATAGCGTAGAGACCCAAATCTTGTGCTGTCTGAAGAAACCGCTCCAAATCCAGAGCTCCTTCAAAGCGAAACTCACCCTCACGAGGCTCGTGTAAATTCCAAGCCACATAAGTCTCTACTGTATTAAAACCAAGAGCCTTCAAGTTATAGAGCGAATGATACCAATCTTCTGGAGGAACCCTAAAATAATGAATGGCGCCAGATAAAATCTTAAATGATTTTCCATCGAGATAGAAATCATCTCGTATCTCAAATCGTGTCATAAAACTACCTTCTGACCGCGAAAGTTTACGCTTTCATTTGTTGTTATGGTAATTATAAACCAATCTGTTTGAATTGTCAATAGAAATTGTCGGAATATTTGCTAGAATTTTACTATTATACACACGTTCAATTAGTTTCAAACATTTTCAGACCCATTTCAAACGCTCTTTAAATTCGGAATAGGAAACCTAAAATAATTTTGTATAAAATACATTTATAAAATACGTGCAATGCCTATGTAGCTTAATTTTTCAAACTATTATTCTAATTTTTTATTCAAAAGACTACTATTTTTTTCGCTTTTATGGTAAAATTTTCTATGGAGAAGGAAAATAGAGGTAAAAATATGGCAATTCCCAAATATCAATACATAAAAGACGAATTAAAAAATAAAATCATCTCTGGGCAGTTTAGCAGTGGAGATAAATTTTACACTGAAGCAGAGCTCATTTCAATGTACGATGTCAGTTCTATCACAGTTGTCCGCGCCTTAAACGACCTTGCTAAAGATGGCTATATTGTCCGCCAACAAGGAAAAGGAACCTTCGTTTCACGTGCACGCAAACACAAGCTTGTAGAGTTTTCAGATATTGAACTCTTTAATGCTAAAGATGATAAGGTAACTGTTCTTTCAATTGAACGCGGAAACAAGCTCGTTTACTTGGAAAAATTGGGTCTACGCGGCGATCAATTCTACTACAAAATTGAACGTATCCGCGAATCAAACGGTGTCGTTTATATCTACCATACATCCTACATCCCAGAACAATATATCAACGCAAATTATCCAAACCTTGAATACTATAGTTCCATCTATAATCGTTTCAAGTTAGACTACCACATTCACATGAATGATGAACACTTTGAAGAAATCAACGAAATAGTCTTTCCAACTCCAGAACATGCGGCTTCAGTCCTCGGAGTCGATGAACAATTCCCTACTGTCCTACAAACTAAAATCACCAAACTCGAATCAACTGGTCAAGTTTTAGGATACAGTGAAACTTACAAACGATCTGATTATTACAAGATTAAATTCATCTCATGTGACCGTGATCACTAAGAAGAAAGCCTGAGCCTAATCGCTTGGGCTTTTTCTATGCTTATTGTATAACATAGTAGATTGAAATAGAATATGGACAAATCGATTAGGAAATTCAAATCAATTTCTAGTAATATTTTAGAAGTCACAGTATATATTCTATATTCAACATATTATAAAATATTGGTTATTTTTTTCAAAAGCACTTTAATAAAAAAGAAAAATCGAAGTTCTGCTACTCCTATAAATGGAGTAATAGAAATTCGATTTTATTTTAATTATCCTAAACCAAGACGTTCAAAGATATCATCCACTCGTTTAGTGTAGTAAATAGGGTTGAAGATCTCGTCGATTTCCTCTTGTGTGAGGCGTGATGTCACCTCTGGATCTGCCTCAAGAAGTGGTTTAAAGTCTACTTGATTGTCCCAAGAGTAAGCTGTTTTTGGTTGTACCAGGTCATAGGCTTGCTCACGGGTCATCCCTTTTTCAATCAAGGTCAACATGGCACGTTGGCTGAAAATCAAACCAAATGTCGAGTTCATGTTTCGAATCATGTTTTCTGGGAAAACTGTCAAGTCCTTGACGATATTTCCAAAGCGGTTGAGCATGTAGTCAATCAAGATAGTTGTATCTGGTGTGATGATGCGCTCAGCTGATGAGTGAGAGATATCACGCTCATGCCAAAGAGCTACGTTTTCATAAGCCGTAATCATGTGACCACGGATGACACGCGCTAGACCTGTCATGTTCTCAGAACCGATAGGGTTGCGTTTGTGAGGCATTGCTGAAGAACCTTTTTGCCCTTTGGCAAAGAATTCTTCCACTTCGCGTTGCTCAGACTTTTGCAAACCACGAATCTCAGTCGCCATGCGTTCGATTGAAGTCGCGATACTAGCAAGGACTGCAAAATACTCAGCGTGAAGGTCGCGAGGAAGCACCTGTGTAGAGATTTCTTGAGCACGGATACCAAGCTTGTCGCAGACGTATTGCTCCACAAATGGTGGGATATTTGCAAAGTTACCAACCGCACCAGAAATCTTACCAGCCTCAACACCAGCAGCCGCATGCTCGAAACGCTCGATATTGCGCTTCATTTCGCTGTACCAAGTCGCCAATTTAAGACCAAAGGTTGTCGGTTCAGCGTGCACACCGTGGGTACGCCCCATCATGATGGTAAACTTGTGCTCCTTAGCCTTGTCAGCGATGATGTTGGTGAAATTTTCAAGGTCACGACGGATGATGTCATTGGCCTGCTTGTAGAGGTAACCGTAGGCCGTATCCACCACGTCGGTAGAAGTCAAACCATAGTGAACCCACTTGCGCTCTTCACCAAGCGTCTCAGAAACCGCACGTGTGAAAGCCACTACATCGTGACGCGTCTCCTGCTCAATCTCCAAAATACGGTCGATGTCAAAGTCCGCCTTCTCGCGAATCAAAGCCACATCTTCCTTAGGGATTTCCCCCAACTCAGCCCATGCCTCGTCAGCCAAGATTTCCACCTCAAGCCAAGCACGGTATTTATTTTCTTCACTCCAAATGTTCGCCATCTCAGGACGAGAGTAACGGTTGATCATTGTTATTAATTTTTCCTTTCTTCTAAAGCTGTTGGGAATAAGCTATCTAGGTAAACCAAGATTTCTACTCAAACTCCTCTTTTCCAATAAACACAGATGGATAGTGTGGTAATTCATTGAGATCAGTATCCAATGGTAAATCATAAATTGCTAAATAGTTTTCAGGGTATTGAACAACTAACTCTTCATATTTGGCCTTCACTTTTGCGTAATTGCTACTAGCAAACAAGACTTCAACAACTGCTCCGGTCTTATCCTTTTCAACAAAAGCATTAACAATGATTTGAATCATAGTCTTCACCTACCAATCAATTCCTTTCCCAAACTCCTCAACCTCATCTGGCACATCACTAAACAAAGTCACATGTCCCATCTTGCGGTTGTGCTTCGCTTCTATTTTACCATACATGTGCAGGTGGGCGCTTATATTTTCTGTGACATATTTTTCAGCGACCTCGACGTGTTGGCCGAGAACGTTGAGCATGACGGCAGGCTCATGTAGTTTTATGGCTGGCAATGGTGCTCCTAGAACACCCAAAATATGCGTGTCAAATTGTGAAAAGTCGCAAGCTTCAATGGAGTAGTGCCCAGAGTTATGTGGGCGGGGGGCAATCTCATTGACAATGATGTCATCAGCTGTTGCAAACATTTCCACACAGAGGGTTCCAGACAACTTGAGCTGTTCTGCGATTCGCACTGCCATTGCTTTAGCCTTGTCAGCTAAACTTGCTGAAATGCGAGCAGGCACGATAGTCTTAGACAAGATGTTGTTGCGGTGGATATTTTCCTGAACTGGGAAAACTGTCACATCCTTGCCATCTCCTGACACGATGACAGAGATTTCAAGGTCAAAATTAACAAATTCTTCCAAAACACAGTCTGCAGAATCCGCTAGCGTATAGGCTTCTTCTAAATCTTCTGCCGAGCGAATGACCTTTTGCCCATGCCCATCGTAGCCACCAGTCGCAGTCTTGAGGACATAGTTTTTGGACAGGTCAATCTCCGCCAAGTCTTGGCTAGAAGTCACAACCTTGTAAGGTGCTACAGTGACTTGAGCCTTATTTGAGAGAAAGTCCTTTTCAAAAATCCGATTTTGGGAAATGCGAAGCAGGTCTGTCCCCTGAGGGAGTTGTCCATCCTTGATAACAGCATCCAAACCGTCAGCATCGACATTTTCAAACTCATAGGTGAGGACATCGCAACGCTCTGCCAGCTGACGAAGAGCATCCACATCGTTATAAGGAGCCACGATGATTTCCGCCACGCGAGAGGCTGGGCAATCTGCCACAGGATCCAGCGCGATAACCTTGTGCCCCATGTAGATAGCAGAAATGGCCATCATTTGACCAAGCTGACCACCACCGATAATTCCGATTGTTTTAGATGAGCTCATTCGTCGACTCCTCTGCGATTTTTCCTTGTTCTTCTGTAAAATCTGCCAATGCTGTCGCGATAGCTTGGTCCTCTACTGAGAGGAGACGAAGGGCAAAGAGGGCAGCGTTTGTCGCTCCTGCTTCACCGATAGCCATTGTCGCAACAGGTACGCCACCCGGCATCTGTACGATGGAGTAGAGCGAGTCCACGCCACTAAGCGCACGAGATTTGACTGGCACACCAATGACTGGAAGGGTTGTTTTCGCTGCTACCATACCTGGCAAGTGAGCTGCGCCTCCAGCACCTGCGATGATGACCTTAATACCACGGCTACGGGCTTCTTCTGCATGCTTGAACATAATGTCTGGTGTACGGTGGGCAGAGACAACCTTCTTTTCATAGGCTACACCAAAGCGGTCTAAGACTTCTGCTGTTTTTTGCATGGTTGCCCAATCGGATTTTGAGCCCATGATGATGGAAATAATTGGCTTGGTCATAATTTTCCTTTTCTTTCCTTTCTTTTTTCAATCACCTTAGGTTGTGAGGGACGGCAGCAGCCACCAAAGGTGTCTCATGCCTAAATCGGAAGCCCAAGGTCTTCCAATTTCCCTGAACGATTGGGTTGTCATCCAATCGTTCTTTCACAACAGCGGTGTTTGTTCTATATTAGCTCGCTAATGCTCGCAATCAAACGACCATTATCTCACTTTGGCTCGCTTTCGCTCGCCATGACAACTATAATATCTGTTAATCTTTTATGGCCTTGCTTCCGATATCTGTTCGGTAAAAGAGGCCTTCTGTTTTTTGTTGGGCGAGTTCTTGATAGATGGTACTTTGAGCTTCTTTGACGGTTTCTGCTGTGGTGACGAGCATATAAACTCGTCCGCCGTTTGAGAGCAGTGCTCTGCTATTTTCCGCAAACTTAGCCCCTGCATAGTAGGTAATGATGTCGCCATCGGTTTTGGCTGGCAACTTGACACCTTTTTCATAGTCTAGTGGGTAGCCGTTTGATGCGACAACCACACCCAGAGTCACACCCTTGTCCGTCCAGATGATGTTTGGCTCCTTGCCATCCAGAATATCCGTAATATTTTGTGCAAAGTCAGATGTCAATCGAGGTAGAATAATCTGAGTTTCAGGATCTCCAAAGCGAGCATTAAACTCGATAACTTTAGGTCCATCAGCTGTCAGGATAAGCCCTGCGTAAAGGACACCCAGATAAGGACGACCTTCTTGAATCATCCCTTCAAGGACTGGCTTGACAATAGTCTCAACCGCTGTGTCAACTACACTCTCTGGCAAGTGAGGAACTGGCGCATAGGCACCCATGCCACCAGTGTTAGGCCCCTTATCGCCGTCGTAGGCACGTTTGTGATCCTGAGCCGTTGGCATGATGTAGAACTTGTCACCATTGACAAAGGCAAAGAGAGAGAACTCCTCACCGTCGAGGAATTCCTCGATGACCACGCGCGCACCTGAGTCACCAAATTTATTGTCCAATAGCATCTCATGAGCGGCTTCAACCGCTTGCTCGACTGTCTCAGCAACGACAACACCCTTCCCAAGCGCCAAGCCATCCGCCTTGACTACGATAGGCGCACCCTGCTTTTCGATATAGGCCTTGGCTTCCTCGAAATCTGAAAATGTGCCATAGGCTGCTGTCGGAACGCCATATTTGACCATGATTTCCTTAGCAAAATCTTTGGACCACTCTAGCTCTGCCGCCAATCTTGTCGGACCAAAGGCTTTGAGACCAGCTTGGTTAAAATCATCCACGATACCAGCAGCAAGGGCATCATCTGGACCGATAAAGGTCCAAGCAATATCGTTGGCCTTTGCGAAGTCAATCAATTTAGAATGTTCGGAAATAGAGATATCTACCAATTCCAGACCATCCAGAGTCATACCGTCATTCCCAGGAGCTACAAAGACTTTTTCAACGTCTTTTGACTCAAGCAACTTCTTAGCAATCGCATGTTCACGACCACCCGAACCGACAACTAACAGCTTCATTCCTCAACCTCTTTTGCGAATTATTTAATAACATTATATCACAAACGTTCGTTTTAATCTTGTTTCACTCCGCATTTTTACGCAAAAAAGGAAAGAAACTGTTTTCTTCCCTTTAACATTCTTAATGTCTAAAATGTCTCACTCCTGTGAAGACCATAGTCAAGCCATATTTGTCAGCGGCTTCGATAGATTCTTGGTCACGGACGGACCCACCTGGCTGGATGATGGCCTTGATTCCTGCTTTGGCGATTTCTTCCACATTATCCGCAAATGGGAAGAAGGCATCCGAAGCAAGCACAGCGCCATCCAGACGATCCTTGGCTTGGTCGATGGCAATACGAACAGAAGCCACACGGTTGGTTTGACCTGGGCCAACGCTAAGTGTCATGTGGTCATTGGTCACGATGATACCGTTTGATTTGACGTACTTGATAGCCTTCCAAGCAAACTCAAGAGCTGTCGCTTCTGTCTCAGTTGGTTGGCGTTTGGTCACCACTTGCCAGTCGGCTGGGCTTTCTTTGACAACGTCTTGATTTTGCACAAGAAGTCCACCAACAACACCAGTATATTCTGCTTCTGCTTCACTGGCATCTTGTGCGTCAAATGGCAAGGCAAGGATGCGCAAGTTTTTCTTTTTGTTGGTCAAAATGGCTAGCGCTTCATCCGTATAGCTTGGTGCGATGATGATTTCAAGGAAAACACCATGCATCTTTTCAGCTGTCGCAGCATCCACCTCACGGTTGAGAACGACAATCCCACCAAAGATAGACACTGGGTCAGACTCATAAGCGTAGTCCCAAGCAGTCTCGATGTCATCAGCCTGACCGATTCCACATGGGTTCATGTGTTTGAGAGCCACAACGGTTGGACGGTCTTTAAAATCACGGATGATACGAATGGCAGCGTCAGCATCACGGATATTGTTAAAGGACAATTCCTTACCGTTGAGCTGTTTAGCGGATGCAATGGAGTAGTCTGTAGGCAAAGCTTTTTGGTAGAAATCGGCATCTTGTTGAGGGTTCTCACCGTAACGCATAGCTTGTTTGAGGTCATAGGTCAAAGTGAGCTTTTCAGGTTTGCTTTCGCCCACTTGAGTAGTGAAATACTCTGCAATCAAGGCATCGTAAGCCGCTGTGTGACGGAAAACCTTGGCTGCCAAACGTTGGCGAGTTTCGTAAGTCGTTTCGCCGTTAGCTGCCAATTCGTTAAGCACCACAGCATAATCCACTGGGTCCACCACAACTGTTACGCTAGCATGATTTTTCGCAGCTGAGCGAAGCATAGATGGCCCACCGATATCGATATTTTCAACTGCGTCAGCGTACGTCACATCTGGTTTGAGAATCGTTTCCTTGAAAGGATAGAGGTTGACCACTACAAGGTCAATAAGCTCGATTTGATTGTCTTTGGCCGCTTCCAAGTGACTATCCAAGTCACGACGAGCTAAGAGACCTCCGTGGATATTTGGGTGAAGGGTCTTGACACGACCGTCCATCATTTCTGGAAAACCAGTCACATCATCGATAGCAATGGTGTCCACCCCAGCAGTATCAAGGGCAACCTTGGTCCCACCTGTCGAGATAATATCCCAACCCAGTTTTTTAAGTTCTTGGGCAAATTCAACAATGCCCGCTTTGTCTGAGACGCTGATTAAGGCGCGTTTAGTCATTATATTCCTCTTTCTTTAAGTCCAAGCGCATAGCGACTTCGTTATTTTCTTCTATAAATCCTGTTTCCTGAAAACCCAAACTAGTCAACAGGTGCTTCATTTTTTCATTTCCAACCACATAATCTGCGATAATATGATTGCAAGTGCTATCCATCTGAGCCTCTTTGATTAGAACTTCCAAGGCTTTTCGACCATAACCTCTTCCTTGGTACTGCTGACCAATCATTATCCGCCAGATAAAGTATTCTGCTTCATCCTTGTCTATTTCCAGCAGGAGAAAGCCAACCACTTGCTTATCCCAATAGATTGCCCTCGGAAACACATCTTCATTTTCCCGGTAGAGCCATGCGTCAGCTAAAGAGCGTACATTTGGAGCCACAAAACGTGCTCGTTCATCAGCTTCAGATATTTTCAAATCCAGCACTGCCTGAAAACTGCTCTCATCTACTAATTTCAGCTCAATCATTTTTTCTCCTTTTGAATAAATAGGGTTTTGAGTTGATTAAAGACTAATCCAACTCATATAAAAGGTAGTTATCAAAATTTATGATTCCTTTGAGATAATCTCGGTCTGCTTTAGACAACTCAAATTCTGGAAAAGTCGCAATTAAACTGGACAAATAAAAATAATTCGGGTGCCTACGATAAGAAAAACCCGCTTGACCGAATCTCCCTTGACAGAAATCATAGGCAAGTTTTAATTCTTGACTTGTGACACCATCTAAAATTTTATCTAACTCTGAAAGCTGACTTTTATCAGTATTTTCTATCATAGCTTTCACTGTATTTACTAAAACAAAAAGAAAATCATTAGTATTATCCAGTAGGGTTGGTCTGTTAGATAACTTATTCTTTAACTCCATATAGTAGTGGTCAATATTCATTTCTTCCTCTCCACTCCCAAACTATCCAGCACCTCTGGATACAACTTGTACTCTGCCTCATGGATGCGAGCTTCAAAACTGGCTATGGTATCATCAGATAACCGTGGCACACGGACTTGTTTGATGATCTTACCAGTATCCACACCAGAATCTACCCAGTGAATGGTCACACCAGACTGATCCACGCCAGCATTCCAAGCATCCTCAATCCCATGAGCTCCTGGAAATTCTGGCAGGTAGGCTGGATGAATGTTGATAATCCGACCTTCATAAGCCGCCAATAAGGTTGGCCCAACGATTTTCATGTAGCCCGCTAGGCAAATCAAGTCAATCTGATGTTCTTCCAAGAGTTCGACAAGAGCTGCTTCGTAGTCTGCCTTGTTCTCAAACTCCTTGAGTTCAAAAGCATAGGACAGAACGCCGAGCTTGTCTGCACGCTCGAGCACATAGGCATCACGATGGTCTGAAAAGACAAACTCTACTGGAAATTGTTCCGCTATCACCTGAAAATTTGAGCCATTACCAGAGGCAAAAACCGCTATTTTTTTCATTTGATGATAACACTTTCGTTTTCTTTCTTGACGATACGACCAATTTCATAGACTGGTTCATCCAACAATTCCTTGACACGACTTACATTTTCAGGGTTAACTGCAAACATAAGCCCCACACCCATATTGAAGATTTCAAACATTTCTTCGTGTTTGATCTGACCGTATTTTTCAAGGGCTTTGAAAATTGGTAAAACTGGAACCTTGTCTTCCTCAATCTCAGCAGCCAAGTCATCTGCAAACATACGAGGGACATTTTCGATAAAGCCACCACCTGTGATGTGGGCAATGCCGTTGACCAACTCTTCCTTGATGAGTGGCAAAACAGCCTTGACATAGATACGAGTCGGCTCAAGGAGAACTTCCTTGAGTTGCTTGCCTTCCAATTCTGGCAGAACTTCCTCACCTGTGTAATCCGCAAAGACACGACGGACGAGAGAGTAACCATTGGAATGAATCCCACTTGAAGCAAGTCCCAAAATCACATCGCCTTCTGCTACTTTTGAACCGTCGATGATTTGAGATTTTTCTGCAACACCGACTGCAAAACCAGCCAAGTCATAGTCATCTTCGCCGTACATGCCGGGCATTTCAGCAGTTTCCCCACCGATAAGGGCAGCGCCTGCCTGCACACAACCTTCTGCCACACCAGCGACAACTTGTTCTAGCTTAGCTGGTTCATTCTTCCCTGTCGCCACATAGTCGAGGAAATATAGAGGTTCCGCACCTGCAGCAATGATATCATTGACACACATGGCCACACAGTCCTGACCGATGGTATCGTGCTTGTCGTACTTGATAGCCAGCATGAGCTTGGTTCCGACACCATCAGTTCCTGAAATCAAGACAGGTTCTTTAACCCCAGTCTTTGAAAGGTCAAACATACCACCAAAGCCACCAAGAGCTCCCATGACACCTGCACGCTCCGTACGAGCCACGTGCTTTTTAATCCGTTCAACAACTTCATAACCCGCTTCAACATCCACACCAGATTGAGCGTACGCATTTTTATTTGCCATTTTATTTTTCCTTTTCTTTTTTTGGGAAAGACTGCGACGTATTTTTAGATAAACAATTATTTTATCTAAAAATACTAGTCAG
>NZ_JVRR01000114.1 GCF_001070715.1 Streptococcus pseudopneumoniae | reverse complement strand
CCTGCGGCTAGTTTCCTAGTTTGCTCTTTGATTTTCATTGAGTATAAAATACTACATAAAACTTCTCTGTCACAGACAAAGAGGCTTTTTTATTTTTCTAAGAGCAAATCTTTCAACGAAATCAAAGTTACTGCAATTAAAATCATTGCCATACCAAGAAAATCAATGGGATAAAATTGTTCATTCATGATTAGGAAGGCAAAGAAAACCGCCGATATTGGCTCAATTGAAGCCAACAAACTTGACTTGACTGGTCCAATCAGACTGGCTCCTTTTAGAAAGGCTGTATAGGCAAAGACAGTCCCGATAAGGATAATGCCTGCAAAAGCAAGGAGAAAATCAAGACTAGTCGGTATATTGGCCTCTAGAACCCCTGTAAAAGGAAGGGCGACCAAACCTGCTATGACCATTCCCACACCAATGACCAAACTGCTCCCCCACTTCTTAATCAAGGCTATGGGTAAAATGATATACAGGGCGTAAGTCAGAGCAGAAAAGAGCCCCCAGAATAAACCAGAAGGTGTAATAGATAACTGGTCTAACTGCCCATGAGTGGCGATTAGGAAGGTCCCTCCAATGGCTAATATGATTGAAATAATCTCTCCCAGTGTCGGCGCCACCTTATCCTTGATACAGCTATAAATCAAAATCCCGACAGGACAAACATACTGAAGTACTGTTGCGGTACCTGCATTGGTCTCCTGAATAGCAGTTAGATAGGCAAATTGATTGAGGAATAGACCAATTAGAGCAAAAATAAGAAGAGACAGCAAACTCTTTCTATCCGTTAAAAAGGCCAGTATTTTATCTTTTGCAGTGGCATAAGCCAAGAGCATAAGAATTCCACCAGCGATTAAAATACGCAAGTTGGTCAAAACCAGAGCCGAAATTCCGTGCGCCATCAGGTATTGGCCACTCGTTCCTGACAAGCCCCAAGCAATACCAGCCACAACTGTTAGTAAAGTCCCTTTTAAACTATTTGACATGTCTCTCCTTACTCTTCTTTACGAATCAAGTCCATCACTTGATTGCGGTCTAATATCCACTGGGCTCGTTCATCCTTTTCATAGATACGATTCGATAGGAAAATGGCCACTTCTCGCTTCTGACGATTCCACATGATAAAGGTACCTGTATAGCCCGTATGGTCTAGCCAATCTCCTTCCAAATTCCATGCCAAAGAACGTTCCTTGTCATCCAAAGGAGAAAAATTTTGACTCAAATCTCTTGCAAAATCATCTGCTAAATAGTGTTCTAAAAAGATTTGTAAATCCTTTACAGTCGAAAATAAACCAGCACTACC
Organism: Streptococcus pseudopneumoniae; assembly: GCF_001070715.1. GTDB lineage: Bacteria > Bacillota > Bacilli > Lactobacillales > Streptococcaceae > Streptococcus > Streptococcus pseudopneumoniae_H. The sequence goes on along the minus strand of NZ_JVRR01000114.1, from coordinate 21,439 downwards.
TGCATGTCTGCCCAAGAGACGAGCTTTTGGATCATGTACCATTCCTGCCTCTACACCTCTAACTGTTGGAACAGCAAGCTCAACAGGGCCAAACTGGGTATCCGTCATTCCCCACGGTTTCCAGACTTGATCCTTTAAAATCACATCCAAATCTTGATTAAAAATTCTTTCCAAAATAAAACCCAAAAGTAAAAAATGGACATCCGAATAAAGAAAGGCTGGCTGACTTCGTCTCTTGAGATGAAACATCGCTTCCTTTAATTCTGAGGCTGTTAAAAGGTTTCGATTTGGAATAAAAGGATCAAGATCTGTAGCATGGGTTAAAAGCTGGCGAATAGTGATGTCTGGATAATCACTCTCAGCTAAAAAATCGGTTACTGGTCTGTCAATATCTAATTGACCTTTTTCCCACAAAAAAGTAAAAACTGTGCCAACGCCAACAACTTTGCTGACACTAGCTAGGTCATAAACTAGTCCTGCCTCAGTCTGCAAGCCATGCTCTGGGTCACTCTGGCCTAAATAGAACTCTGTCCATTGATGGTCCTTAAAATATGCAAAAGAGGCTCCGGGATAAATCCCTGCCTCGATTTGTTCTTCTATTTTTTTAATAATCTTGGTCCACTTCATACTTCTTCAAACCACAATTCAACATTATTTCTATCTTTACCAAGGAAGAATTTTTCAGACTTAGGAATAAAATATTCGGTAGACTCAAACTTCTGGCGCAGACTTGCTATATCTAGTTCATTGACCAAGAACTTGAGCATAGATAAGTCCCAAGTAACCGTATTGTCCACAGTCAGATCCTGCCCCTGAGCTGGTATAAAATCAAGTGATGGCCCAATCTCAGATAGTTCCAAGAAACTATCTACATCCGTTGGGAGGTGTAATTCCATGGAAATCTCAAATTTACTTAAAGAAATTGATTCCAAATCTGTTTGAAATTCTGGCTTTTCTCCTACTTCTACTAGACTTGCTCTATCATCTTCCGCATGAATCAAAATCAAATCATCTTCTGGTGAAAAAATTTCAAAAGCGTAGCCATTTTGCCCCTTATATAATTGATGAATCGAATCTGTTTTAGATAAGAGTCCTTCGATTTCCAAGGGATTTTCCACCTTGATAATCAATCTAGCCAGTTTTTTTCGTCCCTCTACCTTACGAGTACGCATACTTGGAGCTTCTTCTAAAACCAGCTTCTCAAGACCTGTTTGATCACCTAGTGATAGAAAGGCTGACTCCTCTAACAAGGCCTTCATTCCAAGGGTTTCAATATAAAATGTTTCATTTAATTTTCTATTATTAACTTTTAAAGTAGGAATAATCCGTACAATTTGATTCACATTCATAAATTCCTCCATCACTTTTTATTTTAAAGGATTTTAGAATTTTTTACAAGAAATTATGCTCAGATTTACCGATTTTTCGTAAAAATTTCACCTAAAAAACCGAGGATTTCCCCGGTTTCAATTTCTTATAGGTAAAGGAATTTGAAGATAGCTACTGCCGCAATTGCTGCTGCGATAGGTGCTACTACTGGTACCCAAGAATACCACCATTTTGAATCACCTTTGTGCTCACCAAGAACTGATTTTGGAAGGAAAGCATGAAGGAGACGTGGTCCCAAGTCACGGGCTGGGTTCAAGGCAGGTCCTGTAGGTCCACCAAGTGATGTTACCAAAGCCATAACAAGGAAACCAAGTGCCAAGTGAGCTACTGAAAGTCCTGAAGCAGTATGTGGTGCTACTTGGGCTTTGATTGCTAAATCAGAAAAGTCAACATTTTGACCTGCTTGACTAGCCATTTGTTTCATGTATTGAAGCACTTCAGAACCAAAGAAGTTTTTAGTCATACCAAGGGCTGCGAAGAAAAGAACAAATGAACCAACAAACTCATTTACAAAACCATTAACAGTTGCTGCAAAATGTGATTCTTTTGTACCATTATCCAAACTTGAAATTGTTGAGAAAGTACCCAAAATGTTGTTTGGATTTTCAGTTTTCAAGTAGTATGGGCGGTGTGTTGCCACAACCAAGGCTTGACCAAAGATAGCACCCAAAACTTGTGCGATGATATAAGGCGCAACTTGTGCCCAAGGGAAGAGACCGCTGATTGCAAGTCCAAGAGTGAAGGCTGGGTTGATGTGGTTTCCAGATACGTTACCAAACATTAATGCTGGGATCATAACCCCCATACCATAACCAACAGCGATAACGATCCAGCCACTTTGGTGACCTTTCGTACCTTTAAGTTCAACGTTGGCAACTGCACCATTTCCAAGAATGATCAAAATAGCAGTTCCCAAAAATTCAGTGGCATATTTAATTGCCCATGTGAAATCCATTTGATAGATTCTCCTTAAAATTTTTTAGACAATCCTTATTCTATCAATTTTTATATCTTTTAGCAACAGGTTTTCTAAAAGATTAATTGGGAAAACGCTTTTATTCAGGAAATTTAAAAAGACTTAACAAATAAAGCTTGTTAAGTCTTCATATCCTATTATTGACGTTGTCCGAAATCAGTAATCATTTGCTCCATTTCTTGTCGACTCGGAGTTGTCAGCATATAAAGGTAATCTCCTTGAAGTTCTGCGAAGGCAGCTGGCATGATTTTTTTAACCTTGAACTGCTGGCTATATTTGGCAAGCAAGTCCTCCTCAGAATAGACATAGTGAGCATTTGCACGGCGAGAAGTAGCCAAACAATACTGAGGTTCAAACTCTGATGCAGGAAACTCTTCTCCTGCGACAATAGCTGCATAGCCACGATAAAGATCCAAAGAGTGGGCAAAGTTATAAACATCAATGGTAAAACCACCTGCAGGACGGTTGTTGTACTCAATGGCAATGTAATCATCTCCCTCACGGAAGAACTCAATATGGAAGAACCGTTCTCTCATACCAAATTCTTTGACGATAGCCTCACCATATTTACGTAATTTAGGATCCATATCCTTGAGGACGTAATAAGAATTGTCCATCTTGTAAATCATGAGATCAAGCGGTGTATAGGCGTAGTCGAAGGTCGTTGAAAAGACAATCTTTCCATCCTTATCCACTAGACCATCAAAGGTACAGATTTCACTAGAAGTGACAAATTTCTCAAAGAAATAAATAGTTGAATGATCCCACTCTGCCTTGAAATGATGGATATCGTCTTCTGTCTCAAGTTTAAAGGTTGCGGCTGCTCCCACTCCATTATCAGGTTTGGCAATCATAGGAAGACCGATTTCGTTCACTGCTTGATCAACATCTGCTTCCGTCTTGATAACAGCTCCAGGAACCACAGAGACACCTGCTTTTTTAAAAAGCTTCTTCATTTCAGACTTAAATTTCGTCTTTTTGAGATCCTCTGGTTTGGCACCAAAAACATTGAATTGCTCACGAAGACTTGCATCCAACTCTAGCCAATATTCATTGTGGGATTCGATGCGGTCAATTGGGCCATGTTTATAAAATAGAAAAGCAACTGCACGTTTGACTTCATCTATATTTTCAAGATTGTCAACACGGAAATACTCGGTCAGGCTATTGCGCAAGGGTTCATCCAATTGCTCGTAAGGTTCCTGACCAATTCCCAAGACGGTAATGCCTTTATTGGCTAGCTCAATGGTAAACTGTTGAAAGTTTTGCGGATAGTAGGGAGAAATAACAAGGTAATTCATAGGTAACTCCTTTTATAAATAGAGATTGCCAAGGAAATAAGGCATTTGTTTGCGCCACCATTCCCAGTCGTGGGCGACATCGTGTCCCCATTCAGCAAACCAGGCTGGAATTTGTTTCTGGTCAAAGGCTTCTTTAAGCTTGTAGAAAGATGGTAGACCATCTTGTTCCCAGGCACCAAGACCCGTACAAAGCACAATCTCTGCCTGACGATAACGGTCAATAAACCAGCCGTCGTTCTGATTCCAGATATAATCTACTGGCGAGTTTTGGTAAATGGCATCGTCATTGTAGTAATCGCCGACAAAGAAACGTGCGTCGTAAACACCACTGAGAGCAATCACTTTGGTAAAGACATCTGGATGCTGGAGGAAGAAATTGAGTGCATGATAGGCTCCCATAGAGCAACCTGTCGTCATCATGCCATCAAACCAACCTGTCTTGTGCTTGATAAAAGGAATGGCCTCCTCAATCACATAACGTTCGTAGGCACGGTGCATTTCCGCTTGGTCGTGAGCATTTTTCCAAGTGGCCAACCAGCTCTCACTATCCACACTAGATAGGGTAAAGAACTGGACACGGCCTTCTTCGATAAAAGAAGCACAGGCATCAATCATGCCAAAATCATAGTATTCGTTGTGACTACCACCTGATGAAGCAAAGACAACAACTGGAATACCAGCATGTCCATAACGATTGAGGTACATTTCACGGTTGAGATGGCCACTCCAGTGGCTAAGATGTTCAATATGCATTTCGTTTTTTCCTTTCTTAACTTACCATTTTTCTGCAAAAAATCTCAGACAATCTGGTAGATTTTCTGACCAAGGGATTTCACTATGGATGGCACCAGACTGAACTTTCAGCACAAGATTATCCAGATGTACTCCCCCTGCTATCAAATCATGGTAATAGCGAAGCGACGAGTCGATATAGGCTTGTTTGATATTGCCAGCCATCAAGGTCTTGTCTGTATCATCCGCTTCTTCCGTTCCCACATAGATGAAGATGCGCTGGTCAGGCGATAGCTTCTTTCGCTCAATGTAGCGATTAAATGCTTCTTGGTGGAGCCAGTTAGCAGATGAAAAGACCCCTAGACAACCAATTTGGTCTTGGTATTCCAAACCGATAAACTGGGTAATATTGCCTCCTAGTGAGGAACCAATCATAGCCGTATGCTGGCGGTCTGCTTTTGTACGATAAGTTTCATCGATAAAAGGCTTGACCACCTCCATGACAAACTCGGCATACTCCACACCCTTACCGCCAAACTGCTGCCCTGGGATAGGAGATTCTTGGAACTTCCATGCCGCATACTCATTCATCCGCCCCATACCATCATTGTCAATAGCAACGACAATCATGCGACTGATATCAGGATTTCGTTTGATAGCTGGGATAATCTTCCATGAATGTCCAATGAAAGACTCCTTGCTATAAAAAACATTTTGCCCGTCATGAAAGTAAACAACAGGATAGGAACGATTCGTGTCTTTCTCATAATCTTTAGGCAGAAGAACACGCACACGGCGCTCCTTACCTGTATAAGGAACCTTGAGTTTGTGTTCTTTCATTTTTAGATAAAAGTAGGAATGATTCATTGTCAGAAAACTCTCTATATTCAAAATTTTATCTCATTATATCATAAAAATAGAAAAAAAGTCAGTTTTTTACCTATTTTTATGATAAAAAACTAACTTTCTTTCCTGATTTCAGCTATTCTTTTGTGTTTTCTGATTAGAGCAGATTGTCAATCAAGTCATCGACTTCATCTTTTTCGGCTTGAGGTGTGATTTCAGTGATCATGATTCCAGCCACTGCTCGCTCAACCAAGCCTTCAACATCCATACGCGCTTCGTACTGCTCTGCATTCTTAATCTTAGGATTGGTCTTAGGACGATCTGGCGCAAAAATGGTACAACAGTCTTCAAAAGGCTGGATAGAAATTTCAAAGGTGTCAATTTCCTGAGCAATGTCAATAATTTCCAACTTATCCATTGTCACAACTGGACGGATGATGGGAGTGTTGGTAACCGCATTGATAGCCTGCATGCTCTCCAAGGTTTGGCTGGCTACTTGACCTAGGCTTTCCCCATTTATGATAACTAAACCATTTCGTACCTCACGAATACGATCTGTAATCCGCATCATAAAGCGACGAGTTAGAGTCATTAAGTAAGCTTCGGGCGCTTTGGCTTTGATTTCCTCTTGAATCTCTGTAAAAGGAACTTCGATAAACTGGATATTTCCACCAAACTTGGTCAATTTACGGGTCAAATCTTGGGCTTTCTTGAGAGCGCCTGGACTAGTATAAGGTGGGCTGGCAAAGTGAACGGCCTCTATATCTACCCCTCGTTTAAGCGCTAGATAGCCAGCTACAGGGGAATCGATTCCTCCTGACAACATGAGCATGCCTTTACCTGAAGTTCCAACTGGCAAACCACCAGCCCCACGAATGGTTTCATAAGAAAGATAGGCTGCTTCTTCACGTATCTCCACCTGAAGATTGATGTCAGGACTTTTCATTTGAGCTTGCACATTTGGAATGGCTTCGAAAACAGCACCTCCAAGTGTTTGGTTGAGTTCACGACTATCAAGTTCAAAGGTGTGGTCGCTACGCTTGCTAGAGATTTTAAAGGTCATGCCATCCTTGTAGATATCTTTCATAATCTCTTGGACAGCAGACTTCAGAACTTCTACAGATTTTTCAACCTTATAAACAGGGGAAAAGTTTTGAATTCCAAAAACTTGTTTGAGCGATTCTGCTACTGCTGTGTAATCTGCTCCATTGAGATAAGCGTGGGCACGGTCGCGATCTGCCGTTACCTTAACTTGGGGATAGATAGACAAAACGTCTGAAATATTATTGCGAAGTTTATTGATGAAACGCATACGATTTTTACCCTTGGTTGATAATTCTCCGTAGCGAATCATAATTTCTGAATATTGCATGAATGCTCCTATCTTACTTTTCTAGTTTGATTGTAAATTAATTTTAACTTGGTCAAAAACTGCTCGACCTGACTCATATCATTTTCAAGGTCTAGGCTAAGACGCACAGCTGACTGGGCCTTATCTTTATCCACTCCCATGGCAATCAGGGTTCCGGCTGGTTTCCCAGCCTTGGACGAACAAGCAGAGGTCGTTGAGATGAAAATATCATAGTCTTCAAAGGCGTGAACGATGACTTCACCACGAACACCCTTGATTCCAAAAGTCAGAATATGAGGGGCGAAGTCTTCCTCATCCGAAAAGACAAAAATATCTGGATAGTCCAGAAGTGCTTGACGAATTACTGACTTCATCTGCCCAGTCTTGCACCTAAAGATATCTAGCTTTTCCATAGACAAGCGGAGAGCCTTGGCAGTCGCTGCAATTCCTGCCACATTTTCAGTTGTCGAACGGTAATCACGTTCCTGACCCCCACCTGTTAAAAGAGGCGTAATCTTCTTGCCAGACTTGATATAGACAAATCCAACACCTCGAACTCCGTGAAACTTGTGACTAGAGAAAGTCGCAAAATCCACTCGTTCTGTCAGATACTTTTCAGTCGGAATCTTGGCAAGTGCCTGAACCGCATCAACGTGGAAGGAAATAGTTGGCTTGTCTGCCAATAGTTCTGAAATAGCTTGAATAGGTTGAATCGAGCCGATTTCATTGTTCACAGCCATGACGGAAACGAGGGTCGTATCAGGTCTTATCAAATCTGATAACGCTTCAACATTTACAAATCCTTTGTTATCAACTGGAGCAAAATCTACTTCAAATCCTTGACTTTTCAACCAGAGGGCTGACTCTTTGACTGCCGGATGTTCAATGGCTGATACAATAATGTGTTTTCCAAACTGAGCCTTTTCAAAGGCCACACCCTTGATGACCCAGTTATCTCCTTCTGTCCCACCAGAAGTAAAGAAGATTTCATCGCTTTTCTTACCGATTAAATCTGCAATCTGTTGGCGAGAAGCATCTAAGATTCGTGTTGCCTGGTCTCCCAAACGATGGAGACTAGATGGATTTCCTAAAATTTTTGAAGCGACCTGCATATAAGTTTCAAGGGCTTCAGGATAGGGCTTGGTCGTCGCCGAATTATCAAAGTAAATCATGTTTTCTCACGCTTTCTAAAATCACTCCTTCTATTGTATCATGAAACGGAGCTTGCGACAAGAAAGGGCAATTCCTCTTTTTTTAAGATTTTTTTAAAGAAATGCGGTATAATAAATTTTAATTAAAGGAGAGAATGTATGTCTAATTATCGTAGAACTTCAAAACCAAAAACAGAACACATCAAAAAAGGCTTCACGGTCTTTCAAAAAACCGTCGCTACTATCGGTAGTATCCTCGGCTTAATTACCGCAAGTATCACGATTATGAACGCCTTGGATAATAACAAAAATACTAAAAAAGAACCTACGACAAGCCAGACGACAACAATTGTCAAAGAAATTCAAAAGGAATCCCCTCAGGAAAACACTAGTCCCAATAAGGAAACTAACACTACCCAAGAAAAAACACAGCAAGAGGAAACACCAAAATCTAGCGTCAAGGAAGAGAAAAGAGAAGAGCAGAAAGCAGCAACTCAGGAATCTACTACTCCTGCTCCAAGTAAACCCACTACTGAAAATGAAAAACAGTCCAATGCGCCAACTTCAGAAAATAAAACCAATCAATAGCCAGAAATAGCTTCCCTCCAAACTTGGAAAGAAGCTATTTTTTATTGTTGCAATACTTTTCTTGGTTTGGTACCTTCAGCTGGACCAATGACACCTGCCATCTCAAGCTCTTCCATGAGACGGGTCGCACGGTTAAAACCAACTGACAAACGACGCTGAATCATGGATGCACTGGCTTTCTGGGTTTCGATTACCAAAGCCTTGGCTTCTTCAAAAAGCGGATCTCCACCAGATTCACCATCTGAAAATTCACCTTCATTTTCAGAAACCTCACCTGGATCAAAGCTCTCATCGTAGTCTGCATCTGCCTGAGCTTTGATATAGTTTACGATGCGTTCGACATCGTCATCCGATATAAAGGAGCCTTGGAGACGAACTGGATGATTTTCATCAATCGGTTTAAAGAGCATGTCTCCTCGACCAAGCAGTTTTTCTGCTCCATTTTCATCCAAGATCGTACGGGAGTCTGTCCCTGATGAAACTGCGAAAGCGACACGAGATGGGACATTGGCCTTAATCAAACCAGAGATGACATCAACGGATGGACGCTGGGTTGCAAGAATCATGTGGATACCTGCAGCCCGCGCCTTCTGTCCAAGACGGATAATAGCATCTTCCACTTCCTTGCTGGCAACCATCATAAGGTCAGCCAACTCATCTACAATCACAACAATGAGCGGTAGCGGAATCTGCTTGTACTCAGACTGGGCATTAAACTCTTCTACCTTAGCATTAAAACCTGCAATGTTACGAACTCCCACCTTGGCAAAGAGTTCATAACGATTTTCCATCTCATCCACAACCTTTTGCAGAGCCTTGCTGGCCTTACGTGGATTGGTCACTACTGGAATCAAGAGGTGGGGAATGTCATTGTAAACAGACAACTCAACCATCTTGGGGTCAACCATCATAAATTTGACTTGATCTGGTCTTGCCTTCATGAGAATGCTAGCAATAATGCCATTAACAGCTACTGACTTCCCTGATCCCGTTGAACCTGCGACGAGCAAATGGGGCATTTTAGAAAGGTCAAAAGCTCTTGCAGTGCCATTAACTGCCTTCCCTAAAGGAATTTCCAAGAGATTTTCTGCTTTCGTTTGAGATTGTTCCCATAGTTCGCGGAAGGACACAGTCGCAATCTCAGAGTTGGGTACTTCGATTCCAACTAAGGATTTACCAGGTATTGGAGCCTCAATCCGAACATCCTTAGCCGCCAAGGCTAGAGCGAGATCATCTGCGAGATTGGAAATGCGGTTGACCCTTACACCCACTGCAGGCTTGACTTCATACTTGGTCACTGATGGCCCAATTTCGGCCCGTTCAACTGTTACCTTAATACCAAAGCTAGCAAAGGTTTCTTCTAGAATTTTGATATTTTCCCGAACGATTTTCTTCTCTTTAGACTGGTCTTTGGGTTTATCCGGTGTAAAAAGTTGTAAACTTGGAAGTTTGTATTCAATGGCTTCTTTGGCTGAAAAATCGACCTGAACATCTTCGTCATCTGAGCCATCTTCCTGCTCAGGGAATTCACGTTCAGCTTGAGGTAGGATGATTTCTGGTTCCACCCAGTCCTCTTCTGGAAAAGGTGGAACGTCAAGTACAACATCTTCTGTCAGAATTTCACCCGTTTCCATATCAACAGGAGGCAAATCGAGCAAGGCTTTCTCAGCCGCTTCTTGTTCTAATCTAGCCTTTTCCTCAGCCTTTTGGCGAGCTTTTTCTTCTTGTTTGACAAAGCGTTCCTCTTTTCGACGCTCATGCCCTTCCCGCCATTTGGCAAAGCCTCTACTGAAAAATTCAGCAATATCGTAAACAGACCAAGGACTGACTAGGAGAGCACCCACTAAAATCAAGATAGAACCAATAAAGTAAGTGCCGATATTTGAAAAGAGAAAGGCTGTTGGAATATAAAGAGCGACACCAATCAAGCCTCCACCAGCAAAACTGGTTGTTCGAAAACTAGTCAAATCCGTCACAACCTGAGCCATGGTTCCTTTTAGAACGGACTTGTCCAAACCATATTTCCAAACTAAGTAGGCTTCAAAAATCAAGAGCAAACCTGCAAATATGGTAAAAAATCCTGATAAGAGTCCCTCCTGTTTTCGTATCCACTTGAAAAAGAAGAGATAGATCAATAGGACAAATATTGCCAGATAAGCTAGGCTCCCCACCAGTAAGCGAATTAAATTGTAAAGAGTGATACCTGCAGCCCCTAATTTGAAGGCTGCGAAAATCAATAAAATCGCGATTCCCAACGAAATCAACATTCGTTGAATCGCTTCTTTTCTTTCGAGTTCTGCTTTAGACGGTCTCCGTCTTGTTTTACTTGTATTCTTGTTTGCCATTCTTCTATTATATCATATTTCACAAACATTTCGGAAAGAGAAAAAGACTGCACCAAACGGTCCAATCTTTTCATTTTCTATCTAAGTTTTATGCTTGTGGTTTGCGTAGGTAACCATAGACAACACCACTTACAATTGCTCCTACCAAGACAGAAACGAGGTAAAGGAGAGCATTTGAAGTAAGGGCGATCACGAAGATTCCTCCATGTGGCGCCATGAGTTTGATACCAGTAAGACCAACGAGTCCGCCTGCTACTGCAGAACCAAGGATGAAGCTTGGAATCGCACGAGCTGGGTCTGCTGCACCAAATGGAATCGCTCCCTCAGTAATAAATGACAAGCCCATGATAATATTTGTCAAACCAGAGTTGCGTTCTTCTTTAGTAAATTTATCTTTGAAAAGAAGAGTTGCGACAAAGATTGCAAGTGGTGGCACCATTCCTCCAGCCATAACTGCTGCCATAGCCACAGAACCACCTGAAGAAACAGTTGCTGCAAGCGTACCTGTACCAAATACATAAGCCGCTTTGTTAACTGGTCCACCCATGTCAACAGCCATCATTCCACCAAGGACGATACCGAGAAGGACAGCTGAACCGCCTCCAAGACCACCAAGGAAGTCATTCATAGCAGTGTTGATTGCTGCCATTGGGATATTAACAGCTAGCATGACAAATCCTGTCAAGATTGTTCCAAGAAGTGGCAAGAGAAGGATTGATTTAGCACCTTCAAGTGAACGAGGAACTTTAACATATTTCTTGATAGCAAGAACTAAAGCACCTGCGATAAATCCACCAACAAGGGCACCTAGGAAACCAGATGAGACACCTGCAAGAGTTGACGTTGCTTCACCACCTGCAGCATAAGGAATTTTCCCAAAGGCAAAACCTTCTTTGGCAATAGCACCAGCCACGAAACCAGCTACCAAACCTGGTTTTTCAGCGATAGAGTAGGCAACATAACCTGCAAAGACTGGAAGCATCAAACCAAAGGCAGCTCCCCCAATTTTCATGAACATAGAAGCTAGCTCATGGTAGGAACCAAGATTGCCAAGGTTTTCATTTGGAACACCCAAAGCACCGTCAATCAAGAAGGCAAGGGCAATCATGATACCACCACCGATAACGAATGGCAACATTTGAGAGACACCACTCATCAAGTGTTTGTAGAAGGCACCACCAAGGCTTTGTTTTTCGTTAGAGGCTGTTGCAGCTTTTGCACCATTAGCGGCACGGTAGACTTCAGCATCTCCTGAAAGAGCCAAGTTAATCAATTCTTCTGTTTTACGGATGCCGTCTGCAACTGGACGATTGATCAATGGTTTGCCATCGAAACGATCCATTTCAACGGCCTTGTCTGCTGCGATGATAACAGCTTTAGCCTTGCGGATGTCCTCAGCAGTTAGTTGGTTTCCAACACCGCTAGCTCCGTTTGTTTCAACCTTGATGCCAACCCCCATTTCAGCAGCCACTTTTTGAAGAGCTTCTTGGGCCATGTAAGTGTGGGCAATACCTGTCGTACAAGCTGTAACAGCAACGATAAAGTCACCAGAATCATTAGCAGGTACTGGGACAGGCTGCTCAGCTTTTTCTGAAGCTTGGTTAAAAAGTTCGATAACTTGGTCAGCTGATGTTGCTTGGCGAAGTTTGTCTGCAAATCCGTCTTTCATCAAGTATTGAGACAATTCTGCCAAGGCTGCCAAGTGAGTGTCATTGGCGCCTTCTGGAGCCGCAATCATGAAGAAGAGGTCAGTTGCTTGTCCATCCAAGCTCTCATAGTCCACACCCTTGTTTGACTTAGCAAAGAGAACAGTCGCTTCTTTTACAGCAGCGTTTTTGCTGTGAGGCATAGCAATCCCCTCACCCAAACCTGTAGAAGTCAAAGCTTCACGTGCCAAAATGCCCTCTTTAAAGGTTTCAAAATCTGTCACATAACCGTGGTCTACCAAGCTTTTAATCATCTCTTCGATGACAGCAGTTTTTTCAGTTGCTTGCAAATCCAGCAACATAACATCTTTTCTCAATAGGTCTTGAATTTTCATCTTTTTTCTACCTCAACTTTTTCATATGTTTCTTTAATAAATTCCGCCGTTGCCAAGTCATCCGAGAAGGTGGTTGCCGTTCCGCAAGCCACTCCCCATTTGAAGGCTTCTACTGCATCTTTTGATTTGACAAATTCACCTGTAAATCCAGCAACCATAGAATCACCAGCCCCAACTGAATTTTTGACTATCCCTTTGATTGGTTTAGCGAAGTAAGCTCCCTCAGATGTGACCAAAAGGGCACCGTCACCAGCCATAGAGATAATCACGTTTTGAGCACCTTTAGCCAGTAACTCACGAGCGTATTTCTCAATTTCATCTAAACTTTCGAGTTTAACCCCAAAAATAGCTCCAAGTTCGTGATTATTTGGTTTGACCAAAAGTGGCTGGTAGTCCAAACTATCAATCAAGGTCTGTCCTTCAAAGTCACAGACTACCTGCGCACCCGTTTGACGCGTCAAGGCAATCAAATCCTTATAGATGACATTGCCTAGATTTTTAGCACTTGAACCCGCAAACACAACCGTATCTTCTGCTGTCAGACTAGATAAAATAGCTTTCAATTCTTCTAGCTGAGCTGGTTCCACATTTGGACCCGTTCCGTTGATTTCTGTTTCTTGGTCTGCTTTGATTTTAACATTGATACGAGTATCTTCTGCCACTTGGACAAAACGTGTCTCGATTTCTTCCTTTGCCAGAGTATCTGTGATAAATTTTCCAGTAAAGCCTCCGATAAATCCCGTCGCTGTATTTGGAATACCCAAGCGTTTCAAGACACGACTGACATTGATTCCTTTCCCACCAGCAAACTTATCATCACTATCCATTCGATTGACACTACCGACTTGGACTTGGTCCAAACGAACGATATAGTCAATGGATGGATTGAGTGTGACTGTATAAATCATACTTCTATTACCTCCGTTTTCTCCTTAATAGCCTGCAAGAGCTCATGCCCTTGACTTGTGATAACAATAGCTCGTTTGAGTGGTGCTACCTTGGCAAAGCAAGTTTGTCCAATCTTAGACGAATCCACCAAGACATAGGTCTGTTTGGCATTCTCTAAAATAGCACGCTTCACAGCTCCCTCCTCCATATCAGGAGTCGTATAATAGCCATCGTCCACACCATTCATCCCGATAAAGGCACGGTCAAAGTGCAATTGGTTAATCTGGTTAAGAGCAACGCCCCCGATGCTAGCATCCGTCGCCATCTTGACACTTCCTCCAACCATGACAGTTGGAATTTGCTTTTCAACCAACTGAGCAGCATGGTGAATGGAGTTGGTCACGACTGTAACATTCTTATTGACCAATTCATGAATCAAAAAGGCTGTCGTTGTTCCAGCATCGATAAAGATGACATCTTGTTCCTTGATGAGAGAGGCTGCTTTCTGAGCCAACAACTTCTTCTCTTGAAGGTTTTTGACAGATTTTTCTTGAATGGTTTCTTCTTCCTGCAAGGAATGAGGCAATTCTGCTCCACCATGCACACGACGAAGCTTGTTTTCTGCTTCCAATTCATCCAAGTCTCTTCGAACCGTTGATTCTGACGTTTCTAGCAAACTAACTAATTTTTCTAGAGAAACTACATGATGTTGATTTAACTCCTCTAAAATCAGTTGTTTCCGCTCTGTTTTTAACACCGAATCACCTCCTGTTATCGTTTACACTATTCATTCTATCACACTCTCTTTCAAAGTCAAGCATTTTTTATCATTTTCTTTCAAATTCTATCATTTTTCTCATTTCCAGAATTTTTATTGCAAGATAAGAGGCTTTATGGTAGACTATTTGAGTAAGCATTGGAAGATTACTCAAGAGGCTTAAGAGGCCGTGTTGGAAACGCGGTAGGCGTGTAACAGCGTGCGTGGGTTCGAATCCCATGTCTTCCGTTTATTTTAAAAAAGATACCCAAGAAATCTTGGGTATCTTTTTTCTTATATGCTTGTTTTATAACTCGGGTGAATTTCTTAGAAAATATCAAATAACAATTTCACATTGAGAATTGTTAAGATAATGGAAACGATATAGCCAAGGATGGTATTCCATTTGGCATTGGTAAATTCTCCCATCAGTGATTTCTTAGAAGTTAGATAAATCAGTGGGAAGATTGAAAATGGAAGAGCAATCGAAAGAAAGACTTGTGAATAAACCAATAACTGATCTAATGTTTTTTCCTGATGACCAAACAGAACCGCTACAATCATGACAGGCAACAAGGCAAAGAGACGAGTTGCCAAACGAATGAACCATTGAGGTAATCTCATATGCAAGAAACCTTCCATAACGATTTGTCCAGTCAAGGTACCCGTAATTGTCGAATTTTGACCACTGGCTAATAAAGCCAAGGCAAACAAGGTTGATAAGGTCGAGCTAGCTATAGCTCCTGCAATAGTAGAATCCTGCAAGGCATTATACATTTGAGAGAAGGCAGAAATCTCAGATGCATGGCCGAAAAAGAGAGCCGCCCCGAGAATTAATAGAAGGGAGTTAACCACAAAGGCCAAGGATAATTGGAGATTTGAATCCCAGGTCATAAAGCGCACGGCTTTTCGAACATCATTCTTGTCCTTGTGATTGATTTTCCGAGTTTGTGACAAGGAAGAATGCAAATAGAGGTTATGGGGCATAACCGTTGCTCCCACGATCCCTAGTGCCAAGGTTAATTGACTTTCATGCCCTGGCAAGGGACTTTCAAATAAGGTTGCATTCGGTAGATAACCCTCAACGATTCCTTGGAAGCTTGGATGTGACAAAGCTACCAGATAGGTAAAAATTGCTAGAATGGTTAAAATCAGTGTTGTCACAATAGCTTCAATCTTCTTAAAGCCAAATTTCATCAGAAGCAATAAGAGAAAAACATCCAACACGGTCAAGAGAATTGCTATCATAATCGGAATCTTAAAGAGAAGATTGAGAGCAATCGCTGAACCTAGAACTTCTGCCAGATCTGTCGCCATCAAGGCTAATTCTAAAATCACCCATAGACTATAACGAAGCCATTTAGGTGAATGATGAGCCGTTGCTTGAGCCAGGTCCATCTGGGTTACAATACCAAGCTTTCCTGCCATCTGCTGAAGTTGCATGGCAATGAGAGATGAAATCAAGATAACAAACAAGAGACTATACTTATAGGAAGCACCACCGACTACACTGGTAATCCAGTTTCCTGGATCCATATAACCAACTGCGACAAGAGCACCCGGACCTAAAAAGGCATTTAAATTTTGCCAGAAATGATTGTTATTTGGAGTATCGATAGATTGATTAATCTCAGAGAGTGACACTTTTTTATGAGAAGACATAGATACTTACCTCTTTCTAAACCTACTTTTTCATTATTTTCTATTAGAGAAAAATAAGATTGACTTTAAACTATTAAAACAATGAAAACTATATGAAAAACATTTAGTTTTTTCATTATTTTTCTTAAGGCACCTTAATTATAACAGAAAATATGATAAAAACTTAAGAAAATTCAGGACTTGATTTAATATTTAGGATACAACAAAATGTTGTATTCTTTTTTTGCAAAAGAATACCAAAGAATAAAATAAAAAACGTTGTAAAAACAACGTTTTAGAAAGATTTACAAAACAATGTAAATTATCAATGGAGCCGGTGGGAGTCGAACCCACGTCCAAACATCTGCTAACATATTTGTCTACAACCATAGGTTATGTATTCGTTTAACAGTCCCTCGACACATAACTCAAGCCTAGAAACCGCGAGTCTATCAATCTCTTATCAAGCCGCTAGACAAGACTTGATCGTATCTCGCTAATAATAAGACCTGTCATTGAACACGAGCAATCCAAATCGGGTCACGCCTGCTGGTTTTTAGGCAGCTAGAGCGTAAGAAGTGTTATTTTTTGCAGTTATATTTAACTGAGCGTTTACGTCGCCACACGAGTCGCAAAATATGCCTCATAATGCCTGTCGAATCCGTAACGACCCCAAAAGACAATAAAACCATTATACCTTATCTAACACAAAAATGCAAAAAGGAAAGCAACTAACTAGAAAAGATAGTCTTTCAAAGCTTTTGTCAAAACCTGATAACCAGCAACACTAAGGTGCAATCCATCAGTTGTATATTCTTTTTTTAGTTGACCTTCTTGGTCTATCAAACTATCAAAAACTGGCACAAATTCCACCTGCATATAGGCAGAAGCAAGTTCTTGAAAGGCTTGATTCCACTCCTGTATCTTTTCATTCGTGCGGATATAGACTGTCTGCTTATACTCCTCGCCTTCATTAACTGGCAAAATGGAAAGCAATTTTATCTCTGTCAGTGGATAATCGCGAGCAATGGATTGAATGATAGTTTCCAGATTATTAAGAGTCTCATTCACAGGCACATCTTTTCCGATATCATTTGTCCCAATTAAAAGGACAATTTTATCTACTGCTCCACCGTACAGATGCGCATCGAGGTTCTCAAGTAACAGCCCTGTCTGATAACCTCGAATGCCTCGATTGACAATCGTCTTTGAAGTCCCAAATAGTTCCTGCAGAGGATAATATTCGACAATGGAATCCCCAATAAAAAGAACATCTGGTTCAACAACAGAAATGCGATTTAAGTGACGATACTTGTTTTGGATTTTTTCTTGTTCCTTTAGTAACCAATTTTCTAATAACTGTACTGCCACTTCATTCTCCTTTTTCTAACCAGTTTTCCAAGACTTGATAAACTCCTCCTTGGCTATTGGCTGGCGCTAGAGCCGTCGCAACAGCTTTGGCCTTATCATCAGCATTTTCCATCGCATAGGCAATTCCAGCCATTTCAAGCATTTCAACATCATTTTCACTATCGCCAAAAGCCATGATTTGTTGGGAGGTCAAGTCCCAGCGCTTGAGTAATTCTTCCAAGCCCCATGCTTTATGAATTCCAGCTTGGAGGATATCAATGCAACCATAGCCACTGGATACAGCCCGAACACGGCCATCAAAGAGGTCATTGATTTCTTCCAAGACCGAATTCAAACGTTCCTCACCAACAACCATACTCATCTTGAGCACACCACCAAAGAGGTCAGAGGTTAATTCATCCACAAACTGCATCCGTTGGTAGAATTTTTCAATCATTTCTGGAGTCATAAAACTTTCAAGATCTGTAAAAATCGTACCTTCTTTGACGAAACCACCCTTCATGCCCGTCACAACAAACTGGTCCTGACACGCTCGATCCTTGAAATGAACCAAAGCCTTGTCAACAATGGCGTCATCCCATGTCTGAGCCTGAATCAGTTCATTGTTTTCAAAAATACGAGCACCGTTGGCAACAACCAGAACCACTCGATCGACCAAGTGCTCCAGTAGTTGCCTCATGCGGTGAATTTCATTGCCCGTCGCGATGACAAAACGAATGCCCCTTTGATCCAACTGATCTAAAATCTTTTCCAAGCGTGGGAGATCCAGCTGGCCTCTAGCATCCAGCAAGGTCCCATCCATATCTGTCGCAATTACCTTAATCGTCATTTACTTTCCTCTGGATTCAAGTTAATCCCACTTCAATCCTACATGTTCGTTCATTTCTTTATAGGCTGTATCAATTCGTTCCTTAGTCGCTTCATCTAATTGGTCACGATGACTGCCACCCTCGATGAAATCTTCCAAGATATAGGTTTGATAATGATATAAAGGATAGCCTTCTGGTGAAAAGGTTCCCTTTGGTGTTCGATTGACCCAAGTAGGATGAGCTTTAGCTGTTTCGATAGTTGTTTTTCCATCCTTCTTCTTAATGGTTACATCCATGAGAACGCCACGTTCAGTCCACTTAGCATTTTCTTCATCTCCCATAGATTCAATCCGTTGATTGGAAATGAAGTTCCCCATTGAATAGATAATGAGTTTCTTTTCTCCATCTTTTTCAACCGTTTCAGATGGTTCATCTACGTGAGGGTGCCCTCCAAAGATAATATCAGCTCCCCAATCAATCATCTTGTGATAAAGAGCCTTTTGTTCTTCAGTTGGTTCCAAGCGATACTCCACACCCATCTGAGGCATGATAATGGTGATATCTGCCTCCTTTTCTGCCCGTTCAATTTCAGCCTTCATCTTATCTTCGTTTAAATCTGAAAGATAACGATTATAGTCTTCCTGAGAAATATACTGCTCAATTCCATTGAAACCATAGGAATAGGCCAAAAGAGCAACCTTGATACCATTCACTTCCTTAATGACCAGCGGAGCCTGATCACGTGGCTCGTGCGTATAAACTCCGATTGGAGTGATTCCAGCTTTCTCAATAATATCGGCCGTTGAAATAACTCCCTCAATTTGCGAATCCAAAATATGATTATGAGCTAAATCCAGCACATGATAACCTGCATCCTTAATGGCATCCATAACTTCAGCAGGAGCATTAAAGAGAGGATAACCCGCTAAATAATGATCCTTATTGATGGTTCCTTCAAAGTCACCAATAGCTAAGTCTGCTTGCTTGAGCCAAGGTGTCACATACTCAAAATTCTCATGAAAGTCATAGGTACCGTCTTCTTTTTTAGCTGAAAAGAAAAGTCCATCGTGGTAGAGCAAATCTCCGTTGGCCATAATTCTAGCAGATTTTTCCTCTTCCTGCTCCTGAGACTTTTGCTTAGTCCCCTCTTGAGAAATAGTATCTCGTTTTTGACTGGTCAGAGGCATGCCTTGGAAACTTTCAACCAACAAGACCAAGCCCATTGATAAAGCAACTGCTAGCAAGAGTACCGCCACAAATCCTTTATTGCTCCACCTGCGATAACTCCTAAAAAAGTTTACCAAGCCCTTCATAAAACGAAAAGCTAAACCACCCTGATTTCTATCTTGTCTTCTTTTCATCTTCATTCTCCCTACTTTCTTATGCAAGCCTTTTCTTTTTATTATATCATAGATAAGTAATTCTTTCACAATTGATACTCTTCGAAAATCTCTTCAAACCACGTCAGCGTCGCCTTACCGTATATATGTTACTGACTTCGTCAGTTCTATCTGCAACCTCAAAACAGTGTTTTGAGCTGACTTCGTCAGTTCTATCTGCAACCTCAAAACAGTGTTTTGAGCAACCTGCGGCTAGCTTCCTAGTTTGCTCTTTGATTTTCATTGAGTATGAATTGAACTTCCTATCTATTTTCTATAAATCCTAAAGGCTGTAATACTTTCAATCCTTGTCATTTTGTGTTATCATGTAGAGGTAATGAAAGGAGAGAAAATGTCTGCAATAGAACGTATTACAAAAGCTGCTCACTTAATTGATATGAACGATATTATCCGCGAAGGGAACCCAACTCTACGCGCGGTTGCTGAGGAAGTTACTTTCCCCCTATCTGACCAGGAAATCATTCTTGGTGAAAAGATGATGCAATTCCTCAAACATTCCCAAGATCCTGTCATGGCTGAAAAAATGGGGCTCCGCGGTGGGGTTGGACTTGCTGCTCCTCAATTAGATATCTCAAAACGCATTATCGCTGTTTTAGTGCCAAATATTGTTGAAGAAGGTGAAACTCCACAGGAAGCCTACGATTTGCAAGCTATTATGTACAATCCAAAAATCGTCTCTCACTCGGTTCAAGACGCTGCTCTTGGCGAAGGAGAAGGCTGCCTATCTGTTGACCGCAACGTGCCTGGCTATGTTGTTCGCCATGCTCGCGTTACTGTTGACTACTTTGACAAGGATGGGGAAAAACACCGTATCAAACTTAAAGGTTATAACTCCATCGTTGTTCAGCATGAAATTGACCACATTAACGGAATCATGTTTTACGATCGTATCAATGAAAAAGACCCATTTGCAGTTAAAGATGGTTTACTGATTCTAGAATAAAGAAAATCCCGTTGCAAGACGGGGTTTTGTGTTATAATAGAGGCATGAAAACAAATGATATTGTCTATGGCGTCCACGCCGTTACCGAAGCCCTCCTTGCAAACACTGGCAACAAACTCTACCTCCAAGAAGATCTCCGAGGTAAGAACGTTGAGAAAGTCAAGGAACTGGCTACAGAAAAGAAGGTATCCATTTCTTGGACTTCAAAAAAATCCCTCTCTGAGATGACTGAAGGTGCTGTCCACCAAGGTTTTGTTCTACGAGTGTCTGAATTTGCCTATAGCGAGCTAGAGCATATCCTTGCAAAAACGTGCCAAGAAGAAAATCCACTTTTATTGATTCTGGATGGGTTAACTGACCCTCACAACTTAGGTTCCATCTTAAGAACCGCTGATGCGACCAATGTTTCAGGTGTCATCATTCCCAAGCACCGTGCTGTGGGAGTTACTCCTGTCGTTGCCAAAACGGCCACAGGTGCTATTGAGCATGTTCCAATCGCCCGAGTAACCAATCTCAGTCAAACTTTAGATAAACTCAAGGATGAGGGATTCTGGACCTTTGGAACAGATATGAATGGGACTCCTTGCCACAAGTGGAATACAAAAGGGAAAATTGCCCTCATCATCGGAAATGAAGGAAAAGGCATCTCTAGCAACATCAAAAAACAGGTCGATGAAATGATTACCATTCCTATGAATGGACATGTTCAAAGCCTCAATGCCAGTGTTGCTGCAGCCATTCTCATGTACGAAGTTTTCCGAAATAGACTATAAAAAAGTTTCCAGTCATCTGATTGGAAACTTTTTTATGGTTATACTCAATGAAAATCAAAGAGCAAACTAGGAAGCTAGCCATAGACAGCTCAAAGCACTGCTTTGAGGTTGTAGATAAGACTGACGAAGTCAGCTCA
>NZ_JVRR01000113.1 GCF_001070715.1 Streptococcus pseudopneumoniae | reverse complement strand
TTGGTTGCTAAGAAAATCTTTAGCAATCCAGAAATCACTTGTCAATTTATTCGCGATATGTTGGATTTACCAGCTAAAAATGTGACGATTTTGGAGGGAAGCAATATTCACGTCTTGCCTTCCCTGCCTTACTCAGCGCAAGATTTCTATACAAGTATAGATGTTTTGGCGGAGTTAGACAATGGGACACAGGTTATCATTGAGATTCAGGTACATCATCAGAATTTTTTCATCAATCGCCTGTGGGCTTACCTGTGCAGTCAGGTCAATCAAAACCTAGAAAAAATTCGCCAACGAGAAGGTGATACCCACCAGAGTTACAAACACATCGCACCAGTTTATGCTATCGCAATTGTGGACAGTAATTACTTCTCAGATGACTTGGCTTTCCACAGCTTTAGTATGCGTGAGGACACGACAGGTGAGGTCTTAACCATCACCAATAACGGTCAAGAAAACCATCTGGTTAAGATGGCATTCTTGGAATTAAAAAAATACAGAGAAACCAGCAAGGATAGCGTTCGCAAGCCATGGTTGGAGTTTTTCGGGAACAAACCCTTTACCCAACAACCCGAGCGAGCCATCAGCCAAGCAGATCAACTGCTGGACTACAAGAGCTGGTCCGAGGAGGACAGGAGAATGTTTAGTGAACAACGCAGACGCGAAGAACAAGCATTATTAGCACATGACTATGCCTTGGAACAAGCTGAGGAAAAAGGTTTAGAGCGTGGTCTTGAACAGGGTCTTGAACGTGGGAAAGTTGAAGGAAGGGAAGAAGGAAAAGTCTTTGCTTTCTTAGATTTAGTCCACCAAGGTCTTCTAACATCTGAGGTTGCCAGTCAGCAATTGGGTATGACCATCGCTGAGTTTGAGGCACTGCTGGAAGAACATAAGTGAGAAGTCTGTAAACCTTACACAATCGGAAAAGAACTAAAAAGGGTAGCGAATCACTTGAAACAAGAGGGGGGCTATCCTTTGTTTTTATGTTCAATGAAAATCAAAGAGCAAGTCAAAGTTAGATTGTAGCAACTTGAAACTGGAATAGTACAACACAACTTCTAAATTCTTGTTAGAAATTTGATTTGAATTCCCTAATCAATTTATTCATATTCTATTTCGACCTCATAGGAAGAGAACAAGGTGATTAGACCATTCGGGCCACTTTTAGCTATTATAGTGAATTGAATCTACAATAGTACAACGCGATTCATAAAACCTTGAGCCCACGAATGAGGTAGGGTGAACACTCAATTTTATACATATGAATGCACCAGTTGGATTTTGATTGCTCCATTCAAGCTGCATCATGGGTGATGAGCACACGGTTACGCTTTTATATCATGAAGAAATAAATTAATATATAAGCTGTATTTATAAATTAAAAAGAATATCCTGATAAGCAAAATGCCTTTGTATAAGGGTTTTGTTTTTTAATCTAAGCACTTGAAAAAATTTTTGGTTTGTCTTGAGAAAAACCATAGAATAATCATGCATAAAAACAGGAATATGAACCGAAAACGAGCTGATTTCCACTCATTTACGTGTCTCTATAAAAAGTTCATCTTATACTATATATAAAATAGCAAAATGCTTTTTTTTTTAGGTAAAAATACGTTCAAGTTTCTTGCTAATTTGGTTTTCTTGTTCTATAATATAGTATGGTGTTTTATTTATATTTATAAATGAAAACAATGCTCGAAAGGAAGTTTTACAATGTTTTTTAGACGACAAGAAGGTAAATATAGAGAAACAGATCGTGTGACTCGTTTCAAATTGATTAAGTCGGGTAAGCATTGGTTGCGAGCTTCGATCTCTCAATTTGGCCTTTTTAAAGTCTTGCGTGGTGGTGTAGATACTGCCCAGGTAACAACTGAAGTTATCGAAGAGCAAGCATCCACTACACTGACTGGACTGGATATTTTGAAGGGGATAGCTGCAGTTGGGACGGTGTTTGGAGGAGCAGTTGCGACACAAACAACTGTTTATACCAATGATGCCCTCGAAAAGACAGTAGAGGCCAAGGAAACACTTGCAAATACAGACACAGTAACTTTGGGAACAGTAAAAGATCAGGAGGGGGCTCAAGCCGACAGCTTATCAGTTTCTGTCAGCCAAAGCCAGTCCATGTCTGAGGAAGCTTCCAAGAATGCTAGTAAACATCTGTCAGAGAGTGAAAGCCAATCAATAAATCTTTCCACAAGTGAATCATTATCAGCTAGCCTATCAGCTTCTGGAACTGCTAGTGCATCAGAGTCAGTCCTAACAAGTGATTCTCAATCTCAAGTTGGATCGACTTCTGAGCTTTTACAGTCACTAACATCGGCAACAGCATCAAATAAAGAGACAGCTGTTCGTCAGGGAAATGTAACTAACACAAAAGTTGCTGAGGATCGCAAACGTTTATCCGAAATCTCGGCTGAAATGGAGAAACTCCTAGCTCAGTCTGCGGGTCTATCTGGTACTGATGTAGCAGTTGCTAAGGTGAATGCGGCTGTATTAGCTATCGAAGAAGCTCTTAAAAATCCAGATGCTGATTTGACAGATGTTATCAAACAGGCGGAAGCTGCACGAAACTCAATTCGGATTGTTATAAACCGTGCTAACAATGGTGCACAAAGTCCATTTCGTGGTAAACTAATGCCGACGGGAGTAGGATTCCGCTCAACTCCAGAGGAGGAAGCCTCAGCAAGTGAAAGTACCTCAGAATCAGAAAGTACCTCAGTAAGTGAGTCGGCTTCTAAGAGCGCCTCAGCAAGTGAAAGTACCTCAGAATCAGAA
>NZ_JVRR01000112.1 GCF_001070715.1 Streptococcus pseudopneumoniae | reverse complement strand
GAAAATGTACAACTAAATTAAATTTATTTAAAAAATAACTCAGTGAACCACGGATACAAGATTGGTAGATACATGAACTAGGCTCCTTTCTTTTTTCTTCTCACTTATCTATTTGAAAAGGAAGTCAAAAAAATAAGAATATCAGAAAATTTTCCGATATTCTTATTGATAAATTTGTAAGTCTATTAAAACTATTCTACCTTGTAAAAAAATCCCTCAGTACTACCATTGATGAGTTGGTGTCCAGACCATAAGCGGTCTTGTGTGATGTCAGACGAGTCAGTATAGCCATTATCTGTAGAAGAGGTGACAGACATGGTTATAGGGATTCCTGCTGGTAAAAAGGCAATAGCTGCATCAGCACCTCCATCTTTAGAAACAGAACTTACCTTGAGATAGTGGTCAATTTCTTTAGCATGTTCAATTGAAATCTGTGAATAATCACTTACTAAGCCATTTTTATCGAAAGTAAATTCAATACCTGTACTATTCCTCCAAGTTCCTGAGACACTAGAAAAATCTCCATTTTGAATTGCAGTAATATCCATTCCTTTAATTTCTTGTGAAGGTGTTGTTTCTCCTGATATTGGATTTGTTACAGATTTATTTTCTTCCGATGTAGAAGAAGTTGAACTAGTACTTGAAGCAATTGCTTCAGAACTTGC
>NZ_JVRR01000111.1 GCF_001070715.1 Streptococcus pseudopneumoniae | reverse complement strand
GTAGAAGAAGTTGAACTAGTACTTGAAGCAATTGCTTCAGAACTTGCTGAGGAAGTGTTTTCACTCTGAACTTGGCAAGCAGTTAAAATAGGAACAGCTAAAATACTAATACTGAATAGAAATAATTTTTTCATATGTTTAATTTTGCAATTTTGAATTGTTTATTATACCCATTCACCGTTGTAATTGACACGGTAGCCATCAGGGGTCGTTGTATTGATTGCGAGTGCACCAGAGTTATAAGCATAGTACCATTTACCAGATACTTTCATCCAGCCTGTTTTCATAGCTCCTGAGTCTTGAAGGTAGTACCAGCTACCGTTGTCTTTTAGCCAACCAGTCTTCATAGCGCCTGAATCTTGCAGGTAGTACCAGCTACCATTATCTTTTACCCAGCCAGTTTGCATCCAGCCTGAACTATCGAAGTGATACCAGACTTTATCGATTTTTTCCCAGCCATTAGTTGTGTAAGAGCCGTCGGAATGCTTGAACCACCAGCGAGAACCAGCTTGAACCCAACGGTCTGTTTTTGTTGGTGTTGGAGTTGTAGGGGAAGATGCTGGAGTAGTTGTATTCCCAGAAGTTTGATTAGTTGATAAAACTTCTAGTTTAGTTAGGTAAATGTAGAAAGCAAGACCTTTACCTACATTTTCTCTCACATCTACTGTCGCTTTGTATCGAACCCCTTTTGACTCAAAGTTCATACTATAGATTCCAAAATTTGTTGCCTTAAATGTAACTTGTTTTCCATCAACGTACACTTGTCCTTCTGGACGTTTTTCAAAAAAGTTTGGAAATTGATTTTTAAAATTACTACTATAATTTTCATCAACCAATTCTATACTAATAGCTTGTTTAGATAAATCATCAACTGCTCTTTGAATTTTTGCTTCTCTTTTCTCTACAAGCGTCACATCTGTTGCAATAATACTATCTGACTGAGTGTTTGTTTGAGGTGCTGGACCACTTGAGGCGTTGACACTTGAAATTGTAGCTCCTGTTGCTAGGAGTGATAAAACTGCTGTAGTAGTTAAAACGATTTTTTTCATAATTTTTGTATTCCTTTTCTTTTTATCTATTTTTTATAA
>NZ_JVRR01000110.1 GCF_001070715.1 Streptococcus pseudopneumoniae | reverse complement strand
AAAGTCTGGTATCACTTCGATAGTTCAGGCTGGATGCAAACTGGCTGGGTGAAAGATAACGGTAGCTGGTACTATCTCGGCGACTCAGGCGCTATGAAGACTGGTTGGCTCAAAGATAACAGTAGCTGGTACTATCTCGACGGCTCAGGGGCTATGAAAACAGGCTGGTTTACAGTTTCTGGCAAATGGTACTATGCCTATAGCTCTGGTGTACTCGCAATCAATACGACTACACCTGATGGCTACCGTGTCAATGCTAACGGTGAGTGGGTATAGGATAAGATTATAAAAAATAGATAAAAAGAAAAGGAATACAAAAATTATGAAAAAAATCGTTTTAACTACTACAGCAGTTTTATCACTCCTAGCAACAGGAGCTACAATTTCAAGTGTCAACGCCTCAAGTGGTCCAGCACCTCAAACAAACACTCAGTCAGATAGTATTATTGCAACAGATGTGAC
>NZ_JVRR01000109.1 GCF_001070715.1 Streptococcus pseudopneumoniae | reverse complement strand
ATTACTAAGAAAAAGAAAGTAAATATAACTGTTTTAGATTTCCCCTTATTAAATACAAAGAATAGCAATGATAATATCACAGGAAAACTAATCTCCGATATCGTTTTACAAGTCCTATCTTATGTGGCACAGTTTGAAAGAGAACAAATCAAACAAAGACAAATGGAAGGAATACGGGAAGCACAGAAAAAAGGGAAGAAATTCGGTAGACCAAAATTGATTGTCCCGAATAATCTCCCTGATGTGATAGCTCAATATAAGAAAAAAGAAATAACCTTACGAGAAGGTGCAGACATCTTAGGAGTATCAAAAAGCACCTTTCACAATTGGATAAAAAATTCATAGTTCTTGTCAAAAAACCTAGGATTTTTTGGACAGAAAATACAGTCTATTTTAGAAGCGTTTTCGTTAGAAAAAAGGTTCTAAAATCCAGCATTTTGRCCAATTATTATTACACTTCCATTTTATCAAGTTTGTCCAAAAAAGTCTAGGTTTTAGGACAAACTGATTACTTTACAATAAATAAAAATAGAGGTTATTACATGAATGAACAAACAAACTAAAAAATTCACACTTGCAACTATCTCATCCCTATCACTTCTTAGTGTCGGAATGCTCGCATCTAATCAAGTTTCAGCTAGCGAGCATATTGTATTAGGACGCGACTCACATGGTTCAGACATCAATCCAAATTCTGGACCGTTTACTGTGGATGGTCTACGAGTTGTAGGTATCAAAGGAACGTTTGCAACCCCGGATAAACAAGCGATTGTAGACCGAGTCAATGCAATTCGTAAAGAAGCTTATAACGAAGGTCTAGTAAGCCGCTATGTCCCAGTCAAATGGTCGACTAGTCTTGAACAAGCTTCACTTCGTAGAGCGGCAGAAGCAACAATGTCCAAAGCTCATCATCGTATGACTGGGGAACAATTGTATGCTGGAGTATATTCTGATAACTTTGCACATTTAGCGGGGAATTTAGCCTATGGTAGTGAGACTGCTTTAAAAGCTGTTGAACTTTTCTATGAAGAAAAACAGAATCTAAAAACAGGTTCAGGTGAAACAGGTCACTACCGTCATATGATTGATCCAGAATGGACTACTGTCGCAATGTCTACGTTCACGAAGTCTAATTCCACTTGGCCTACCACTTCACAATTATTTGCTAACAACTCTGGCGACTCTGAGTCTTTGATTGGCGAATATGGAGCTACTACTGTTTATATAGGAGCATTGAAATCTAAATTGTCCGATTTTGGATTAAAACAAAACATCTCAATCAAGTTAGATTCAACTTACTCTCTTAACTTGACTGCTAAATCAACCCAGTCTCGCGAAATAACATCTACAGATCCGACAGTCATCATTCCGACGAATCGTGACTGGTCAAGTACTGACACTTCCGTCGCAACAATCGACAGCGATGGTCAAATCACTGCTCATAAAGAAGGTATAACAACTATCAAAGTATCATCTGACGGAAAAACTTATACTACAACAGTAACAATTATAAATCCGAATAGCACAAATGATTCCCACGATTTCTTCAATAACATACAAGATTTTGTTAAAAATGTTGGTTTTTGGCGTCAATCAGGTTCTCGTTGGTGGTTTATGCATTTTGATGGATCTTACCCTTACAATCAGTGGGCAAAATTAGATAATATTTGGTATCACTTCGATAGTTCAGGCTGGATGCAAACTGGCTGGGTAAAAGATAGTGGCAGCTGGTACTATCTCGACGGTTCAGGCGCTATGAAGACTGGTTGGCTCAAAGATAACGGTAGCTGGTATTACCTTCAAGATTCAGGTGCTATGAAAACAGGATGGATGAAGGTAGCTGGTAAATGGTATTATGCCTATAGCTCTGGTGCACTCGCAATCAATACGACTACACCTGATGGCTATCGTGTCAATTACAACGGCGAATGGGTATAGGATAAGGTTATAAAAAATAGATAAAAAGAAAAGGAATACAAAAATTATGAAAAAAATCGTTTTAACTACTACAGCAGTTTTATCACTCCTAGCAACAGGAGCTACAATTTCAAGTGTCAACGCCTCAAGTGGTCCAGCACCTCAAACAAACACTCAGTCAGATAGTATTATTGCAACAGATGTGAC
>NZ_JVRR01000108.1 GCF_001070715.1 Streptococcus pseudopneumoniae | reverse complement strand
AGCCTGCGGCTAGTTTCCTAGTTTGCTCTTTGATTTTCATTGAGTATAAGTCCTTTTATGAGAAAAGAAACATGTTTATGAAAAAGCTCCATCATGCTCTTAATGTGTTCTCTTGTTTTCAAACTCACGAAAAAGAGAGCCACCAGACCCAACTCGCTCTCTAATTTTAAAGCTCGTGAAAAAAAGACCCGTCGGGGTCTTTTCTTTAATCTTCGTTTACGAAAGGCATCAAAGCCATTACGCGAGCGCGTTTGATAGCTGTTGTTACTTTACGTTGGTTTTTAGCTGAAGTTCCTGTTACACGACGTGGAAGGATTTTCCCACGTTCTGAAACGAAACGGCTAAGAAGCTCAGTATCTTTGTAATCAACATATTCAATTTTGTTTGCTGCGATGTAATCAACTTTTTTACGGCGTTTGAATCCGCCACGACGTTGTTGAGCCATGTTTTTTCTCCTTTATAATTTTAGTTGTCCATTAGAATGGTAAATCATCATCTGAAATATCCAATGGATTTGTTGCTCCAAATGGATTTTCATCACGTGAAAAGTCTGGTACTGAATTTGTAGGTGCTGAATAGTTTGCAGTTGGGGCAGAGTAAGCTCCACCTGTATGACCTTCACGCACACTACGGCTTTCCAACATTTGGAAATTCTCAGCCACGACCTCTGTCACGTAGACACGTTGTCCTTGCTGGTTATCGTAACTACGAGTCTGGATACGACCTGTCACCCCGATAAGTGAGCCTTTTTTAGCCCAGTTAGCAAGGTTTTCAGCCTGTTGGCGCCACATAACGACATTGATAAAATCAGCCTCACGTTCGCCATTTTGACTCTTAAATGTACGGTTTACTGCAAGAGTAAAAGTCGCAACTGCTACATTTGATGGGGTATAACGCAACTCAGCGTCACGTGTCATGCGCCCTACAAGTACAACATTGTTAATCATAGTTTACCTTCTTACGCGTCAATTTTGACGATCATGTGACGAAGAATGTCAGCGTTGATTTTTGAAAGACGGTCAAACTCTTTAAGAGCTGCATCGTCGTTTGCTTCAACGTTAACGATGTGGTAAAGTCCTTCACGGAAATCTTGGATTTCGTATGCAAGACGACGTTTTTCCCAAGTTTTTGATTCAACAACAGTTGCACCGTTGTCAGTCAAAATAGAGTCAAAACGTGCTACCAAAGCGTTTTTAGCTTCTTCTTCAATGTTTGGACGAATGATATAAAGAATTTCGTATTTAGCCATTGATATGTTCCTCCTTTTGGTCTAATGACCCCAAGACTTTGCAAGGGGTAAGTGAGGTTCGCTCACAATAAACTATTATACTAGAAAAAAATTTTTTACGCAAGTAAAAACACCTAAATAAAAAAAGAAGATGACGAATCATCTTCTCAAAAACTATGAGTTTTTAGTTTTCTTTTTTCTTGCGAGCAAGAAGTCCAAATCCACCTAGGGTTCCAAGAAGTCCAAGCGCTGCGAGGCTAGCGTTAGCTTCTGTACCTGTGTTAGGCAATTCTTTTTGACCATCAACATATTTAGGTGTTGGAACAGCAGGTTGGCTTGGAGTGCTTGGTTGAGCCGATTGGGAGTGCTGAGACGGAGTTTCAGGAACTTCTGTATCAAAATGTTGCGGTGTCACCACTCTCTTATAATGATGAACTTTATTGCCCTTTTCATCTATCGTAGTTTTTGTAAACTCATATCCTTTAACAACTTTAGGTTTTTTAACACCTTCCTCTGATGTTGAAATATCTTTACCATTTTCATCAATAAAACGAGTCACTATTTTAACGTTTGGAGTTAATGGTGACGGTGTTAGATTTTGTTCAACAACTGTAACAATTGCTGGTACTTCCACCAAGACTTTATCCCCTCGCTTAACAACAACAATAACTTTTTTATCTCCAGTTGTACTTGTGTCTGGATTATCTTTATATTCAAATACCACACCTTCTGGATAATCAGATGGATTGATATTTTTCTTAGGATTTGGCACTACACCTTTAGATACCACTTGTGCTTTTCCTTCCACTACTTTAACCTTAGCTGGAACTTCAACAAGTGTATCATCTCCGTCTTTAGCAACAACGACTACATCTTTTTCGCCTGGGGTTGTGGTATCTACAGGAGTTTTATACTCAAATGTTGAACCCTCTGGGTATTCCGTTTTATCAATACTGTTTTCTGGATTTGGTTGTTTATTGTTTTCATCCACTGGAACGATTTGAGGAACACCCTCTACAACAGTTACAGGGACTTTAATAACCGTTGTTTTTTCTTCCCCGTCAACAGTATACTTCACAGTAACATTTACATCGGTATCATCTGATAAATCTGGACTTGCCACATTCTCATCAATACTTACATTCGTAACATTTCCTGGAAGTTGTCCTTTGAAAGCACGATCCACAATAGCTTCTTTCGCTTTAGCAAGAGCTTTTTCTTTAGCTTTTTCCTTATCGCTATCTTTGGCAACAAAAATTCCTTTTGGTGTTGGTTTTGGTAAAACTATTACTTTGACTTTTACTGGTTCTGTTAAAGTTGCTCCATTTTGATCTGTGTAAGTAACCGGAACTGTGACTTCTTTCACACCTGGTTTAGCTGTAATATCTTTTGCTAAATCTTTGGGCACACCTTTCATTCCATTTTCCCCTGGAGTGACAGCGTCAGTTATATCCTTGGTTGTTAATTCATCTCCTTCAAATACAACTTTAGATGTTGAAGTTGAACCAACTACATTGATTGGAACGTCGACGTCAACTGAAATGTCATCAATAACTTTTCCACTATTATCTCTGTATTTAACTGTAACAGTAGCTGGAGTTTGTTGTCCATTTTTATCAGTTTTTGGAGTTACAATAGCGTCATCTGTTATGAATGGAGCTACCCCTTCAGGAACATTTGTTAGTCCAGTAATTGCTTTATTAACGTTTGCTCTAATAGCATCGATTAATTTCTCATTTGGTGTACCGTTTAAGACCGTAACCCCTTTTGGTGCTGGTTTTGGTAATACTGTTACAGGGACATTTACAGTTTCATCTCCTGTTGGATACGTTACTGTAGTTGGAACAGTTATATCCGTTACTCCTGCTTTACCTGTTGTTTCTGGTAAATCAGTTGCTTTTGGTTCATTTACCTTTCCTCCAGTACCCGGTGTTACAGCATCTTTTACTTTGTTTGCATCTGGTTTTGTTCCTTCTACAGTGTAGACTGGTTTTGTTTCTGAACCTAATACGTTAATCGTTACTGGTACTGTTGTAGGGTATTCTGTTCCATCTACTGTATAAGTAGCTGGTACATTTACAACACCTTTGTTTGTACCTTTTTCATTTGTTAGAGTTGCTGCTACTTCTTCTGTTATATCCCCAACTGTTACTGTTGCTCCTGCTGGTAATTTCCCTTTGAAGTCTGCTGCTTCTACTAATGCTGTTGCTTTTGTTTTAGCAACTTCTTTTACTTTATCTACTGAGGCTCCTTTGTGTACTTCTACTTCACCAGTTGCTTTTGGTAAGACAGTCACTGGTACTTCAACAGTTTCATTAATGTTTGTTCCATTTATTTCATGTGTGATAGTTGTAGGAATCTTAAGTCCTGCTTCCCCAGCTTTTCCTGTTGTATTAATCACATCTGCTTCATTAGGATTATTCACCACTCCAGTTTTAGTATTAATTGTTGCTGATGTAACAGAAGATTTCACTTGGTCATCAGTAATCTTGTCTCCTTCGAATACTACTAACTTATTGGTAGTTGATTTCACTACATTTACTTCTATATCTACAGTATTTTTATAATTTTTTCCATCTCGACTATGAACTACTGGCACTTTTATAACACCGGCATTCTCTTTCGCTACGTCAGTAGCAACAACTCCCGTAGACGTTCCTTGATCATCTAGAGTAGCCGTAGCACTAGTTTCATCCAGTTTTCTCTTGTATTCTTCTGATTCAATCTTTTCTTTCGCTTTTAATTTAGATAGCTCCTTGATCTTATCTAAACTAGTTCCGACTGGAACAGTGATGTTATCAACATCAGTAAATGAATCGATATACAAGGTCTTTTTATATTTGTAGTTCGGTTCATTTGAATATTTAAGACTTGGAGCATTGACATTTTCTGGAACATCATAAAAATTGGAATCATTATTTCCGTATTTATGGAGAACATTTCCCAAAGTATCATCTCCTGGAAATCCATTTTGACCTGAAACTTCAAAGGTAGAACTACCCACATAATCTGCTGTTGTTTCAAATGGAATTTTAACAATAAAGTCTTTTGAACGTCTATCTCCAGCTGAAATATCTCTGCTTTTAGAGTTTATCTCAAAACTTAGTTCTGACTTGTTTTTATCAAATCTAAAATTAGTTGTCCAAGTATTGTTTAATTCAAAAGCAGCCTGTCCATTAGCTTGGTTTAAATCTAACGTTTTCCCAGTATTGGTATTTAAAGTTCCCAATACTACACCTTTCGGTACTTTAATCGTTACTTTATATTTTGTTTGGAATCCAGTGATAGACGCTCCACCTAAGTTTCGTATGTTTAAATCAATTGTTCCTGTTTGTTTTTTACCATATATAGCATCATCGGTAAACCCATATTTCCCAGATTTCTTTTCACTAGTGATATTAGTTGAAATATTAACGGCTGGACCTGTAGCAATCCCGATACCTCCAATGATATAACCATCTTCGATAGGGTTATTGCCAAGTGTTTTGTTGGTTTGTCCTGGACTTCCTGCTTCAACAATCACACGAACTTTTGTGGTTCCCTCTGGGATATGGACAGCACGAAGTAAATTTCGCCAACCATTTCCGACACTGCCAGGATTTTGCTCAAACTCCGTTTGTGAATTTCCACTTTTACGCTTCAATTCCGTTAGTTTTTGACCAGTATAAGCATCTACTATTGTTAATTTAACATTTTCTCCTTCTGATGGTAGAGCAAGTGGTCCATAAGCTCCATTATGTAAAACATTCACAAAGAGCAGAGAGTTAGGGTTAACATCCACATCTCGATAAATTCCATTACCTTTCTTCCCTAACTCTAAGTAATAGTCTCTATCAACCCTTCCTAATCCCACTTTTTTCATGTCCTCTGCAGAAATTAACCCAGATAACATACCACCACCTGCATTAGGTCTATTTTGTCCACCAGTGGCTGTTACTTTATCATTATTGCTATATAGCTTAGCAGATTTCGGAGTGTAGGTTTGGTTAGGTTTAGGGGTGATATTGGTAGGGGATTCTCCTTTTACTAGAGTCACCTTTTCTGTATTATTTGTTAATTTCCAACCATTTAGCTTGGTGCCATCTGCTGCCTGTTCTCTGGTAAGTTCTAGTTCCTTCCAATGATATGTAGCTGAACCAACATTCGGACTATTAGTATCTGGACCTAATTGTTGATCCCCACTATCTTTTTGTTTACTAATAGCACTAGAGAAGTTCTGTTCACCAAAACCTTCCTTTAAATTTGCAAAAACACCTGTTTCATTATTATTCCCAAATCTAACAGCATTATTATTGATTGGTGCACCCCAATCAACTTTACCTGATTGATAATAACGAAGAGTATCTTTTTGAGCTTTTAGCTTTTGGAGAGCAGCATGCTTTTCTTTTTCAGTTGTTAGACTAGCTATTTCTACGTTATAAATAGTTTCTGACTTAGTCTTAATCGTGTTCAAAAGTTCAACAAATTCTTTATCTATCTCACCCTCTCCCTTTGCTTCCTCAGTAGAGATTTTAGCCGTAAGTTTTGTAATTTCACCTTGTAATTCTTGTTTAGCTTTTGTCAGTTCATCATCTGATACTCTTGCTACATCTGCAAGCGGAGTTTCTTGAGCACCTGTAGCCTCTCTAAACCCACTTTCCCCGTTTCCAGGAATCACTTGTCCATTACGCGAGTCTTGATTATTGTTTGCTTCCTTCTTTTCTGCTTTTGGCATACTTTCAATAACGAAAGCTTTGTTTTTTAATTCTCGCGTAGCTTTATCTACTTCTTCTTGTGTTGCTTTTTCATTTGATAGGAAGGTTTGAGCCTTAGCTAGTTCTTCCTTAGCATTTTCGATGGTTGCGGCAGTCTTTTCAGATACGCCTGCTTTTTCAAGAGCTGATTGCATACGAGCAATAGCAACTCCCAATTTGCTTGTATCAACCTTTGTAACTTCTGACGCTTCAATTGCTGTTTCTGGTTGTGGTTCCACAGTTGCTGGCACCTCTGGAACTGATACCGCCGGTTCCATTTCTGAGTCTGTCGAACTTTCACTAGCTAGTGTATTGTCATTCACTTTTGAAAGTGAGAGCGATTCACTCTCTCCCTGTACTCCTCCTTCAGCACCTACTTCTGGTCTAGCTGGAACTACTGGAGAATTAGCTTGAACGTTGCCCCCACCTAAGAAAAACAATCCTGTAGCTACAGCTACACTAGCTACCCCAAAACTAACCTTACGAATGCTATAACGTGTAAATTTTTCCACTTGTGAACGAGCATGTACGCCTTTATTATTAAACATTGCTACACTCCTTTTGTAATGATTATCTGTTAATATGTTTTGAGAAGGCAAATAAAAAGCCCCCCCTAAAATATCTTAGCATATTTTAAACGGGCTTAATTTATTATACTCTTTTTTTATCTACAAATCAAACATTATGACGTAACTAAAAATCTAAAATTTTCGTCTTATACTCAATGAAAGTCAAAGAGCAAACTAGGAAGCTAGCCGCAAGCTGTACTTGAGTACGGCAAGGCGACGCTGACGTGGTTTGAAGAGATTTTCGAAGAGTATTATTTGTTAAAACATTCAGAAGATTAGCTATGACTCGAACTCTAAGAGCACTAAAGGCTGGGCAAAAACCCGCTTTTGTCTTATTTCAATCCACTATACCTAATAATATTTCCTTTCGTTTCCAGAGCTTTCTATAGAAAAAAACGCCACAATGGGCGTTTCCTATTCTTACGGTTTGATACGGTGCAACATACGTGGGAATGGAATGGCTTCACGGATGTGTTTTGTTCCTGCTGCGAAGGTTACCATACGCTCGATACCGATACCAAATCCACCGTGTGGAACTGTACCGTATTTACGAAGGTCAAGGTAGAATTCGTACTCTGTACGATCCATGCCAAGTTCATCCATCTTAGCAACAAGGGCATCGTAGTCTTCCTCACGCATAGATCCACCGATGATTTCTCCATAGCCTTCTGGAGCAAGCAAGTCTGCACAAAGCACGCGCTCTGGATTTCCAGGAACTGGTTTCATGTAGAAGGCCTTGATGGCTGCTGGATAGTTCATGACAAATGTTGGCACACCAAAGTGGTTTGAAATCCAAGTTTCGTGTGGTGAACCGAAGTCATCACCATGCTCAAGATGTTCGTAGTCAGCATCTTCATCATTCTCATGCTCTTGCAAGAGGTCAATGGCTTGATCATAAGTGATGCGTTTGAATGGCTCTGCAATGTAGCGTTTCAAGAGTTCTGTATCACGTTCCAAGGTTTCCAAAGCTTGAGACGCACGATCAAGAACACCTTGAAGAAGAGCTTTTACATAAGCTTCTTGCAAGTCAAGTGACTCATCATGTGTCAAGTATGAGTACTCTGCGTCCATCATCCAGAACTCAGTCAAGTGACGGCGTGTTTTTGATTTTTCAGCACGGAATACTGGACCAAAGTCAAAGACACGACCAAGGGCCATAGCGCCTGCTTCTAGGTAAAGCTGACCTGATTGGCTCAAGTAGGCTGGCGTGCCGAAGTAGTCAGTTTCAAAGAGTTCAGTTGAATCTTCTGCCGCGTTTCCTGAAAGGATTGGGCTATCAAATTTCATGAAGCCGTTCTTGTCGAAGAACTCATATGTTGCATAGATGATAGCGTTACGAATTTGCATTACCGCTACTTGCTTACGAGAACGAAGCCACAAGTGACGGTTGTCCATCAAGAAGTCTGTTCCGTGTTCTTTTGGTGTAATTGGGTAGTCTTGAGATTCACCGATCACTTCGATGTCTGTAATGTCCAACTCATAGCCAAACTTAGAACGTTCGTCTTCTTTGACAATACCTGTCACATAAACAGACGTTTCTTGGCTCAAACGTTTGATGACATCAAACTTCTCAAGCCCCACTTCTTCACCAAATTTTTCGACAAAGTTTGGTTTAAAGGCTACACCTTGAAAGAAGGCTGTTCCATCACGCAATTGCAAGAAGGCGATTTTCCCTTTTCCTGATTTGTTGGCAACCCAAGCGCCAATCGTCACTTCTTGACCAACATAGTCTTTTACATCAATAATCGTTACACGTTTTGTCATTGTTTTTCCTTTTTCTTTTTTATTCTTTATGGCAAACCACTTCTATATTGTTCCCATCTGGGTCAATCACAAAAGCAGCGTAGTAAATCGGATGCTCACTGCGATAACCAGGAGCTCCATTGTCTCGCCCACCTGCCTCTAAGCCAGCCTCATAACAAGCTTGAACCTCTTCCTTATTTTCTGCTAAAAAAGCAAAGTGAATAGGATCTTGTGTCCCCTGAGCCAGCCAAAAATCACCACCAGGATGAGGGCTGTTTGGGGCAAGAAAACTGATTAGAGAACTAGTCTTAAAAGCCAATTTATAGCCCAAAGGAGCGAGAAAACTCCTATAAAATCCTTCTGAAATTTGTAAATCCTTTACCTTAATTTCAAAATGATCAATCATTCTCACTACCCATAAATGCTTTCAAGCGTTTAACTGCTTCTTTAAGCGTGTCTAGGTCTGTCGCATAGCTGAGGCGGACATTTTCTGGCGCTCCAAATCCTGCTCCTGTAATCAAGGCTAGACCAACTTCTTCAAGAATAGCCGTTGTAAATGCTGTTACATCGCTATAACCTTTCATCTCCATAGCTTTTTTGACATTTGGAAAGAGATAGAAAGCTCCTTGTGGTTTGACAACTTCAAAACCAGGGACTTCACACAAGAGTGGATAAATGGTATTGAGACGCTCCTCAAAAGCCTGACGCATGATCTCAACAGAATCCTGTGGTCCTGTTAAGGCTTCGATGGTTGCATATTGTGAAACAGCAGTTAGGTTAGAAGTTGTTTGACCTGTCAATTTGCTCATAGCAGCAATGATTTCTGGGTCACCCACTGCATAACCTACCCGCCAACCTGTCATGGCATAAGCTTTTGATACACCGTTAATGACAATGGTTTGCTTACGAATTGCTTCTGATAGACTTGAGATTGGAACAAATTCATTTCCATTATAAACAAGGCGACCGTATATATCATCAGCTAAAATCAGAATGTCATGCTCAACTGCCCAATTTCCGATAGCTAGTAATTCTTCACGAGTATAGATCATACCAGTCGGATTAGATGGTGAATTGAGAAGCAAAACCTTGGTCTTATCAGTGCGAACTGCTTCTAACTGCTCTACAGTTACCTTAAAGTGGTTGTCTTCCTTAGCAGGAACAAAGACGGGAACGCCTTCTGCCATCTTGACCTGGTCTCCATAACTAACCCAGTATGGAGTTGGAATAATAACCTCATCTAAAGGATTGATTACAGCCATAAAGAAAGTATAGAGGGAAAACTTGGCACCTGTAGCAAAGGTAACCTCGTTACTTGCGACAGAATAGCCATAGTAGCGCTCGAAGTAGGTATTGACTGCTGCTTTTAACTCAGGCAAACCTGAAGCTACCGTATAGAAAGAAGCACGTCCATCTCGAATAGCTACAACAGCTGCATCTTGAATATTTTTGGGAGTATGGAAATCGGGCTGACCTAAAGTTAAGAAAAGTACATCTTTTCCTTCAGCCTTTAACTTCTTTGCTCTCGCATCACTAGCTAGAGTGACACTTTCTTCCATTTCTAAAACACGGTTGGATAGTTTCATAGGCCCTCCTTATTGACCAATGCTCCTGTTTCAAAATCTACTAGATAAAAATCAGAGCCTGACTTAACTTCCCAGATTGGCTTATCTTGATAACGGCCAAAGGTAATCTTGTCAATCTCGCCGGCTCCTTTTTCCTTAGAAACCGCTTCTGCTTTTTCTTGTGAAACACCTTGATTTAGCTGATAAACGTAGATCTTATGGTCATCTTTCCCAATCAGGACAGCAAGTGCTTCTTGTTTTTTATTACGACCAAGAACGCTGTAATAAGATTCCAAGCCATTGTATAAGTCAACCTGATCAGCCTGCTCTAATCCTGCATACTGCTGAGCTAATTTTTCTCCTTCACTTTTAGCTGTTTGATAAGGTTTCATACTCAGAAACACTAGATACAGAAAGGAAGCACTGATAACCACAAACAAAATCGTCATCCCTAGACCATACTGCCACAGTAGATTATTTTTTGCTTTATTTTGTCTTTTTTTCACTCGTCTATTTTACCATCTATCTTGCTTTATTACAAGTGAATATAAGAATACTCTTCGAAAATCAAATTCAAACCACGTCAGCTTTATCTGCAACCTCAAAGCTGTGCTTTGAGCAA
>NZ_JVRR01000107.1 GCF_001070715.1 Streptococcus pseudopneumoniae | reverse complement strand
AGACTAACTTCCACTTGGATTAGCGGTGGAACTTAGTTTGGGAATTTAGCAAATTTTTCGTGATTTTTCTTTTAAAGTTCTACCGTCAAAACTTTGCCTTGCCTAACAACCTGTTCTCCTGCAATATAGACATCATCAACATCACTGGATTTGACAGCATAAACAAGGTGAGAGAGCATATTTTCTTGGGGTTGGAGATGAATTTTCCCTTGTGGTTGAATAACGAGAAAATCTGCCTGTTTACCTACTTCCAGACTTCCTATCTGATTTTCCATTCCTAGGACCTTAGCCCCTTCGATTGTCAGAGCCTTGAGGGATGTTTCGATTGGGAATTGGCTGGCATCCCCACTCTTCATTTTCTGTAGGAGAGCGGCTGTCCGTCCTTCCTCAAACATATCAAGATTGTTATTGGAAGCAACTGAATCTGTCGCAATTCCCACAGCTACTCCTGCTTTTTGCAGTTGGATGATGGGAGCAATCCCTGATGCCAATTTGAGATTACTGATAGGATTGTGGGCAATAGCCACTTGAGAGGTTGCCAAGCGTTCAATTTCTCTCTCGTTTAGTTCGACACCATGAGCAAAGACAGAAGGATGATCTAAATAACCCAGTTCTTCAAGAAAGGCGAGGGGGCGTTTGCCGTATCGTTTCAGGATAATTCCTGACTCCTCCTTGGTCTCCGCCACGTGGATATGGATTGGAATATTCAGTTCTTTTGCCATATCTAAGCTTTCTTCCAGTAAGTCTCTATCACAGCTGTAGGGAGAATGTGGGGCTACCATCACCTTGAAATTTGGATTTTTATATCCAATAATTTCCTCAATGATTGCTCGAGTTCTGCTTATGGTCTCAGCAGTTGTCTCTGCCTCTGAAGAAAAAAGAGTCGGTGAGAAATAACAACGCATCTTGGAAGTTTTCACTGCCTGATAAATCTGCTCAATCTCCACTCCATTGGGATTATACATATCGTTGAAGGTTGTTGTTCCTGACTGGAGCATTTCTGTCAGCGCTTCTTTGACCGCCTTGGTAGTCATGTCTGGAGTAAACTCAGCTTCTGCAGGCCAAATATAGTAATTGAGCCATTCATGGAGATTGCTATCATCTCGAATCCCTCTCAAGCCTGTCATAGCAGAATGGGTGTGACAATTGACCAAACCAGGCATAATCCAGG
The DNA here is from genome assembly GCF_001070715.1 of Streptococcus pseudopneumoniae. GTDB lineage: Bacteria > Bacillota > Bacilli > Lactobacillales > Streptococcaceae > Streptococcus > Streptococcus pseudopneumoniae_H. The sequence goes on along the minus strand of NZ_JVRR01000107.1, from coordinate 80,056 downwards.
CGCCCTGATAGTCTATAATCTGCTCAGCTTGCTCTAAAATCTCTGACTTCTCTTGACCAACATAGACGATTTGAGAATCCTTAACGGCTAAGATTCCATCAAGATAAACATGGAAATCTTGATCACAAGTCACGATATTTACATGCTGAAAGACTTTCATTCTAGGTTCCTTTTCTAAAAGACAAGTTAAAGTGAATAATTTTTCTAGCTATTGTAACAAAAAAGTCACCCGAAGGCAACTTTTTTTGTCCATAAGATTTCAAAGTAGAAAGGCTTATTCAGAGCTGAAAGCTGCAGCTTGCTGCATTTGGTAATACTTGCCCTTTCGAGCCATGAGTTCCTGATGGTTCCCATACTCAACAATGTCGCCATCCACCAAGACAAGAATCAAATCCGCGTCCTGAATGGTTGACAAGCGGTGGGCAATGATAAAGCTTGTACGCCCCTTCATGAGTTTTGCAAAGGCATCCTGAACCAGCACTTCTGTCCGCGTATCGATGGAAGAGGTTGCCTCGTCTAAGATAAGAATCTTTGGAATAGCCAGAAAGACTCGGGCTATGGTCAAGAGCTGGGCTTGACCGACAGAGAGAGATTCTCCAGCATTTTCCAACTTGGTATCATAGCCTTGAGGTAACTGTTGGATGAAAAAGTCTGCATTGGCTGCTTTGGCAGCAGCAATCACTTGCTCCCGACTGGCTTCAGGATTTCCAAAGGCAATATTGTCATGAATAGTTCCTTGCTTGAGCCAGATTTCTTGGAGCACCATGCCAAACTGCTGGCGTAAGGAGGCACGACTATAGTCATAAATGGATTTCCCATCCAGCAAGATATCTCCCGAGCTAATGGAATAAAAACGCATAAGAAGGTTGATAAGGGTTGATTTTCCAGCACCTGTCGGACCAACGATAGCCACCTTGCTACCAGCTGGAATATCAATAGATAAATCCTTAATCAAAATCTTTTCAGGATTGTATCCAAAAGAGACATGTTTAAAGGAAATAGCTCCCTTAACTTGGTCACTGGTCAACTCTTCCTTACCACTTTCAGCCACCTCAGGACTTTCTAAGACAGAATAGATACGCTCTGCGCAAGCGAGAGCACTTTGCAACTCAGCTAGCACTGAAGAAATATCGTTAAAAGGCTTGGTGTACTGTTGAACATAGTTCAAAAAAGTCACTAAGCGTCCAATGGTCAAGGTAGAGCCTATCATGATACGATAAGCTCCCACTCCAGCTAGAAGGGCATAAATAAGCGCATTGACAAAGCGAGTCGAAGGATTGACCGTTGATGAATAAAAGATGGCTGACTGCGAATAGCCTGCGTAGTTGTCATTAGCCTCACGCAGCCTTTGGATAAATTCTGCCTGAGCATTAAAGGACTGGATAATAGTTTGCTGGCTAAGCGATTCTTCAATCAATTGAGTCTGAATTCCCCTCGTCTCTGTTTGCTTTTGGAAGAGATGATAGGAACGTTTGGCAATGAAGCGTGAAATCACCATAGACAGTGGCGTCAACAATAAGACTAAGAGAGTCATGAGGAGATGGATTTGGAGCATGGCTAGAATACTAACCAAAATCATCAAGACGCCAATGAAAAATTGGTTAAAAATCATGGTCAAACCAGCTGCCAACTGCTCGATGTCTGTGGTTACACGACTGACCATCTCTCCACTGCCTTGCCGATCCACGAAAGCAATCGGTAACCGATGGAGCTTATGGATGACTCGCTCTCGCAAGTCTCTGGTATAAGAGAAGATTAGGCGATTATAAAGAAGAGGATTGGCCCATTGTACCAGAGTATTTCCTATGACCACCAATATCATTTGGATGAAAATCTGCCAAAAAACTAGCGAAGACTCAGCCACTAGAACCTGGTCGATGACCTGCCCAATCAGGATAGGAAGATAAATTGATAAGGCGACCTGGGCAACAGTTCCTAGAAAGGCTAGGAAAAGGAGGAAGGGATTGCTTGCTAAATCTTTTGCCAAACGTTTGAGCGTCTGGTTTGAGGTTTGTCGTCTCATATTAGTCCTCCTTTCCATGTTGGGATTCATTGATTTCACGATAGACTTGACTAGTCTTCATCAAGTCCTCATGCTTGCCGATAGCTAGGAGCTCCCCTTTTTCCAAGAGGAGAATCTGGTCAGCCATCTGTAAAGTCGAGGTTCGTTGAGAAATCAAGATTAAGCTCGTATTTGGTAAGTTCTCTCGGATAGCCTTCAACAGCTTGGACTCGGTAATGGTGTCGAGGGCCGAGGTCGCATCATCTAAGATGAGAAATGGAGCTTGGCGCAAAACTGCGCGAGCAATAGATAGCCTTTGTTTTTGTCCGCCTGAGAAATTCCGCCCTCCTGCTTCAACGGCAGCATCCAAGAATCCTTCCTTATCACTGACAAAATCCTTAGCTTGAGCAATTTCCAAGGCCTGCCAGAGTTCTTGGTCAGATAGTTCTTGATCTAAACCTAGAGTCAAGTTGGAACGAATGGTTCCTTTAAAGAGTTCGACTTTTTGGGGCACATAGGCAATCCAAGACCGCCACTGCTCCAAATTACGAGGACTACGTCCATCTCGATAAAGATTAATGCTCCCCTTATCTACTGGATAAAGTCCAAGCAAGACTTGCACCAAGCTTGATTTACCGGAACCTGTTCCCCCAATGATACCAAGGATTTGACCTTGCTTCATATCAAAGGAAATGTTTCTCAGAGAAGGCTGGCCCGCATCAGGATAGGTAAAGGTCAGCTCTTGGACTTGTAAAACCTGATCACTGGTAGCTTGCTTTTGTTCTAATTCTGAATGGATGTCTTCTGGAGCCTCAGCAAAGACTTCCTCGATTCGCTTGGCAGAGATATAGGACTGGTTGAGGGAATTGATCAGCATGGCGAGCTTGACCAATTCCACCAAAATTTGCAAGAGATAATTGATAAGGGCAATGAGAGCACCTTGACTGAGCAATCCTCCTTGAATCGAAATATAGCCTTGCCAGATGATAACGAGGAGAGTTCCATTAACAATCAGATAGGTCAGGGGTGTTAATAAACTAGACCAGAAACCTGTTTTTTCTTGTAATCTAGCATAGACTTGGTTAAGAGTTTGAAAAATCTGTAACTCTCGTTTTTCTTGCCCAAAAGCACGAATAACTCGCATGCCTTGTAATTGCTGACGTGTTTCCTGAACCAGTTGATCCGTTTTCTTTCTCAGACTGCTGTAGAGAGGATTGACCGTCCGAGAAAGGCCTACAATGACAATGGTCAAAAAGACAACCATGACCAAGAACCAGAAAGTCAGCTCAGCTGAAATGCGATAGGCCATAAAAATGGCACCAAAAACGATAATAGGAGCTCGCAAAAAGAGGCGCAGGAATTGATTGATACCAGTCTGAATCTGGTAGGTGTCCGAAGTCAAGCGAGTTACCAAGCTAGAAGTTGTCAAACGGTCTCTGCTGTCCTTGGGTAAAGACAAAATATGACGATAAAGATCGTTTGTCAATTCCTTGGCAAAACCTACCGCTGCCTTGGCTGAGTAAAACTGGGCTATCAAGGCCACTAAAACGCCAATCACTGCAAAGATAAGGAGCAGACCAATCTGCATCCAGAGATGAGCTTGATTTTTCTGAGGCAAGGATTGGTCAACAATCCCAGCAATCACCATGGGAACCAAGAGCTCAAACACAGCTTCTAACAGCTTGAACAGAGGGGCTAAAATCGATTCCTTGATGTAGGGGTTAAAGTAAGATAGTAAGTGTTTCATAAATCCCTTCTATTTTCTAAAATGAAGAAAGTGGGAAGCTCCCACCCTCTCAATTTTATTTATTTAAATATGGCAATAAATAGCCATATCCTGCTTTTTCCATCTCATCCTTGGCCACAAAGCGTAAGGAGGCAGAATTGATACAGTAACGAAGGCCACCTAACTCCCGAGGTCCATCTGTGAAAACATGACCCAAGTGAGCATTGCCTGACCGAGAACGAACTTCGATTCGATCCATTCCATGACTCAGGTCCTTGTAATAATGAATCAACTCTTTAGAAATCGGACGACTAAAACTTGGCCAACCACAACCTGAAGCAAACTTATCCTTGGCAAAAAATAGCGGCTCACCCGTCGTGATGTCTACATAAATGCCCTCTTCAAAGGTTTGGTCATAAGCATTACTAAACGGAGCCTCTGTAGCAGCTTCTTGGGTGACACGGTAGGATTCTTCAGTTAGTCTTTCCTTTAACACCTCTTGACTAGGCTTTTCATAGTTGCTGCATCAATCAATGGCTTCTCAGCATCCATTACATCAATATGACAGTAACCTGAAGGGTTTTTCTTAAGATAGTCTTGGTGGTAGTCTTCAGCAAAAATGTAGTGGCGAAGTTTCTCTACTTCTACTGCAATCTTTCGTCCCAGCATGCGCTCCTGCTCCTGCACCACTGTGTAGATAGCAGGCAAGTCTGCTTCGTCCTGGTAATAAATCCCAGTTCGATATTGGCGACCACGGTCATTCCCTTGTTGATTGATGGATAAAGGGTCGATGACACGGAAATAATAAAGTAAAATATCTCTGAGTGACACTGCCTTCTCATCGTAAATCACTTGAACCGTTTCTGCATGGTCTGTTTCCTTAAGCAACTGATAATTAGTCGTTTCGACTTGTCCATTAGCGTAGCCAACACTGGTTGCTAGCACTCCAGAAATGCGTGAAAAATATTCCTCTAGGCCCCAAAAACAACCACCTGCTAGATAAATTTCTGCCATCTTTATTTCTCCTTTATCAAGTTTTTAACTCGAATTCTTTTCAAAAAAAGATAGGAAGCCCTCTGGTCGAGAGTTTCCCCATCCTATCTTCTATTCTTTATTTTGCTTCGACACGGACACCTTGGGTATCAACCTTCAAGTCATGAAGCTTTCCTTTGAAGGGTTGCTTTTCCAATTCTGCCTTAATCGTTGGCATCTTGTCATGAGAAGCCAAGACCATAACTGTCGGCCCAGCACCAGAGAGGTAGGTTGCATAGGCACCATTTTCTTTGGCCACTTGCTTAATCGTCGCAAATTCTCTCACCAAGTCCTGACGATAGCGCTCGTGGAAGAGGTCTCCCTCGATTGCTTGCCCAGCGGTCACCATGTCTCCCGCCAACAAGGCTGCAACCGCCACATTGGCGATAGAACTGGCCGCAACAGCTTCCTTGTAAGACAATTTCTTAGGCAAGACACCACGGCTGTCTCGAGTACGCAATTCATAGTTTGGAATGTAGGCTAGGAAATCACATTCTGGGAAGTCTGCTACGATAGAAGAAACTTGTCCATCAACGGAACTTGCAATAACGAGATTACCATAAATGGCTGGAGCTACATTGTCAGGATGTCCTTCAATCTTGGTCGCTAACTGCAATTTTTCATGGTCTGACAAGTTGAGCTGGCCCAGTTGGTTGGCTAGTTCAATCCCAGCAACAATAACAGAACTGGAAGAACCCAAACCACGCGCCAAGGGAACATTACTGGTCATTTTCAAGCGTCTTGGTTGCAGGTCTGGTACAATTTGTAAAGCGATTTTGAGCAAGAGATTACGCTCGTCATGTGGAATCCATTTGCCAATCTGGTGTTCAATCAACCACTCATCTCGTTCTTCACAGACTTCGATTTGAAGATACTTGGTTACAGCTACACCGACCGAGTCAAAACCTGGCCCGATATTGGCACTGGTTGCAGGTACAATAATCTTCATCTTATTCTCCTAGCACCTTGAAGGTATTTAAGAGGTCGAATTCTGAAACCTTCTTCAATTCAGCTGAGACATTTTCAAGCTGGGCTTTATTAATCTTGTGTGTGATGATAACAACACGCGCCTTGTCACCTTCTTTTCCATCTTGGAGGATTTGCTTGAAGGAAATATCTTGAGCATTGAAGATTTCAGCCAATTTCAAGACCTGACCTTTTGAGTCTGGCGCCAAGATTGAGAAGTAGTAATTTGCTTTGACATCTTCTGGATTTGCCAAGACCAAGTCACGGCTGTATTCGTTGAAGTCTTTACCGATGGTTCCATCATTCAGGCGACGAACGATACGGACAATATCCGCCACCACACTTGTTGCTGTTGGTTTTTGACCAGCACCTGGTCCGTAGTACATAGACTCACCGATACCAATAGATTCTACAAAGACAGCGTTCATTACGCCATTCACACTAGCAAGTGGGTGCGCTTTAGGTAGGAAGGTTGGAGTTACTTCTGCAGCAATACCTGAAGGAGTTTCTTCGATCGAACCAACCAATTTCACTACATAACCCAAGTCTTGGGCTACAGCTACGTCTTCTGGTGTAATATTGCGGATTCCCTTGTGGGCTACATCATCAAAGGCAACCTTCATGCCAAAGGCAAATTGGCTCAAAATAACCATCTTGTAGGCTGCATCAATCCCATCCACGTCATTCGTCGGGTCGCTTTCTGCAAATCCTAGACGTTGCGCTTCCGCAAGAGCATCGTCGTAAGACCATCCTTCTTCCACCATCTTGGTCATCATGAAGTTAGAAGTTCCGTTGACTACTCCAAGCACGCGCGTGATTTTATCAGAAGCCAAGGAATTTGCTAGAGTGCGAAGAATTGGAATCCCACCAGCTACTGCTGCTTCGTAGTAAAGTGCTACCTTGTTAGCTTTAGCGATTTCTAACAATTCTGCACCATGGACAGCCAAAAGGTCCTTGTTAGCAGTCACAACGTGTTTCCCAGCTTTCAAGGCACGAGTGATAAAGGTTTTAGCAGGTTCGATACGCCCCATCAATTCCACTACGATGGTAATATCTTGGTCTGATAAAATATCATCCACATCGGTTACAAAGTTAAAGTCATTCCCTGCTGCAAGCAAGCGATTCTTTTCATCTTCATCCTTGACCAATACCTTGGCAACTTCAATCTCTGAATGTGCTGATTGATTGATTTTTTCTCCATTTTCCTTTAGGAGGAAAGGCACACCACTTGCAACGGTACCAAATCCTAGTAAAGCAATTTTAACTGTCATGTTTGTCTCCTCGAAATTTTCTATTATAGCCATTATAACAGAATTTTGTGAAAATTCCTATTATAGTAAATCACTATTTCAGTATAAAAAGAAAAAACGAATCAGACGATTCGCTCTCCTTAAAATCTGAAAATAGCTTTCCAGAAAGGATTATCCAATCTTTTGCAGATTGAACACTGCATCGTGATTCATCAAGACTTGACCATACTCTTGCAAGACTGAACGACTGATATCACTATCGTCCGCAAACTCGCGCATACGAGCCAAAAGCCAAGCTGGATATGGACTTGGATGATTTTCAATATCCACTAAAATGGTCAAATAATAGCGCTCATTCATCTTGTAGAGTTCAGAAGTTTCCATCTCAAAAGTCACTGTCTTTGAAAAAGCCACCAAATCAGCTAACTTAGAAAAAGAAAGGATGTAGTAGATGTAAGGCTCTTTCTTGCTTTCAGCTTCTTGTTCAGCCTGCTCCTGCTCTTCTTCCTTGGCTTCGACTTGCTCTAAAGATTGAATGGCTTCGATATCATCCTTGGTTTTATCTGCGATGCTTTTTTCCAGGGTTTTGATAAATTCATCTGGCGACATTTGAGCCAATTCTTCCATATCTGGTAAATCCGATAAGTCTTCAAAATCTAGATTTTGGTCAATCTTTGACTTGGTTACAAAGACATCTACCTTATCAGGTTTTGGAGTCACACGGAAGCTCAACATACCTGTATCTAGAAAGCTATCAGGCATCTCTAACTCATCCAAGATAGCATAAAAGAACTCTTCTGTTTTTTCTTGAGGAACGAGAAAGTCAGCAATCTCCATGCCTCGATCCATCAAATCCTCTAAAGACATCGTGATTTTTAAAGTTGTATCACTGATTTGTTTCATTTTCATTGCTAGTAACCTCATACTTTCAGTTCTATCTATTATACTAGATTTTTACGATTTTATCAAAAGAATGGAGCAAGAATGTGATATAATACTAGAGACCATTTTACAATACAAGAAAGAAAGTACAATGAAAAATATAAAAGTTAATGCACTGGCTAGCTTACTAGTCAATGTTCTCAATATCGTTTTTCCGCTGATAACCAATCCTTATCTGACTCGGATTCTCAGCAAATCCAATTACGGTTATTTCAATACCGCAAATACCTGGGCTAGCTTTGTCATTCCTTTAGCCGCCTTTGGAATCTATAACTACGGAATTCGAGCTATCAGTAAGGTCAAGGATGATAAAAATAAAATCAACTATGTTTTCTCTAAGTTATTCTATATCTCCATTATTACATCTGTTCTAACAACAAGTATCTATTTCCTATTTATTTATCTGGATAATAGTATTGAAAATTTGAAAGAACTCTACTATATACTTGGTGTCCAGGCTCTCTTCCAATTCCTTTATATCGAGTGGATGAATGAAGCTTATGAAAATTATGCATTCATCTTATACAAAACATTGGTTATTCGTATTGCCATGTTGGTCGCTATCTTCACCTTTGTAAAAACTCCAAATGATATCGTACCTTATGCAATCATCATGAGTGCAACGACAATTCTCAACTATCTACTCAGTTTTCTCTGGATTAAGCGAGAAGTTTCCTTTGTTAAGATTGGTCTTGTCGAATTAATCAAAGCATCTAAACCACTCTTGACCATGTTGCTTCTAGCTAATGCCAATATGCTCTACACCTTACTTGATAGAATGTTTATCACCAAAGGGCCTGATGAAAACTATATTTCTTATTATACCATTGCTTCTAGCATCGTTATGTTGATTGCCAGTGTCCTGAGTGGAGCTATCAACGTTAGTATTCCTCGTCTCGGCTACTATCTCGGTAAGAAAGACTACGAATCTTATAAAAATCTTCTGAACCAAGGAGCTGCCCTCTTTTATTTCCTTATCATTCCAACCAGTATTGGGATTATGGTATTAGGAAACTATGCTGCAGTCATCTACTCTTCTGAAAAATACCTTGAAGCTGGTATTGTGACTAGTGTCTTCGCCTTTCGGACTATCATTTGGGCCATTGAGTTAATCCTTGGTAAACAAATTATCTTCATCAACGACCACGAAAATCGTTTAACAGCCTTTTACTTTATTGGTGGCGGCGCTAATATCCTACTCAACAGTCTCTTGTATTTCAATAATATTTTTGCACCAGAGTACTACATTGCTACTACTATTATTGCAGAAACTGTAGTTGTTCTACTGGAAATTTACTTTATCAAGAAACATCATCTGCTTGACTTAAAAGAAATTTTTACTACTTTAACACGCTATACTATTGTATCGCTCGGATTCATTCCGATCTATTTTGCGTTTAAATTCCTTTTCCAAATCAACTCTTATGTAGTCAACCTCAATATGATACTCATGGTTCTCTCGACTGTTGCAACCTGTGGAATCTACTATCTCTTGATACTTTTTATCACAAAAGATAAAACATTCCATTATGCACTCAATCTTGCTCTTGCTAAGATTAAAAGAAATTAAAAAATCACCTACCTATCTAAAACAAGGAATATTCCAGTAGATAGGTAGGTTATTTATTTTATCGAATTATCAAATCAAAGCAACTTGCTCATAAATTAATCAATCCAGTAATTTTTATCAGTTCCTGGATTTTGATTTTCAATAGGTGGAGGAGTCATATAGTCTTCACCAAACTCGTAAACCAAAATCTCATGGAATTTTCTAGGAACCTTCACAAGAATATTCTCATATGGCATTTCAATTGTATCATATAGCCACTCTTTCTTAATTCCACTTGGATAGTAAGAGTCATAGGTAGTACATGCAAGATCTGTAGCCTGCTCAACATCATATTGCAAAGCTAACTTCTCCAATTTTTCATTCCATTTCTGTGGAGAAGTCAATCTGAAAATTGCAGATGCAAAATAACGTGGTAAATTTTTGACACCTCCATTATCTATTTTGACTCCTTTAAAATTCAGAGACGAAAGTCGAATAAATTGTTTATAAAGCCTCATCTTTTTTCTATCACGTTCATCTGTAACAACCCCATCGTATGGGAAAATATCAACACAAGTACCTAGAACAACCGACTTATCTAAAAGATTAGCATCTCTTCTTGTCCTCACATCATAAACTCTCATATATGTATAAGGATAGCCTTTTGTTTCTCTATATGAAATTAATCTATAATAGGGATGTTTTTCATTCTTTAATATCTCATAGAGCTTTTCAAATTCATCTCGAGCCAAAGAAATATCGGTATCATCATCCCAAGGAATAAAACCTTTATGGCGTACAGCTCCTAGCAAGGTTCCAAAATCAATAAAATACTTGATTTCATGCTCCTCACACAATTCATGCAAATAGTTTAAAATATCTAATTCAATTTGTTTAATTTCTTCAAGAGTCAAAATTTTCTCTGACATCTATTATTCACTCCTAATCTTTTTACATCGAGTTAATGGCTTCTTCATTTCAATGACATCATTGGGATACCTTAATAATCTTCCACAATTGAAAATCATGATGAGAGAACCTTAGCTCAACTGGTGGCAGTTGCGTGTAATCTCCGTAGTCCGAGGTCAGAATTTCATGATAGTTTTTTGGAATCATAAATTCCTTACCTTCGAATACACCCGTAATAGTTTGTTTCAACCACTCTCGCTTCCAGACTGGTTTATGCATATCTTTATAAATAAGATAGTCAACTAGCTCGTAATCATCTACTTTTCTAGATTGAGCAAGCTCATCAATGCCTCTAATATACTTATTCGTATTTGTGAAATAGAAGATAATGACTGATATATAGCGAATTAAAGAATTTAATATACTTTTAGTATTGGTAATACCTTTAAATGTATAACAGCTCAATTGACGTTTTTTTATAAGTCTCGTCATTTTATCTTTAAAAACCGAGTCATCCTCGTAACCATCTACAGGGAAAATATCCACATAAATCCCCATATTGGAATCAATTCGAACATCTTCTTCTAGTAAATAAGTTTGATTATCCTGAACTTTCATAAAGGGATAAACATAGTTGAGATTATTTTTATAAGACATCACTTCGTAACGTTCATCAGGGTTAGCGATAAGATAGTCTTGCAACTTTTCATAATCTTCTCGTAACATACAGATATCCATGTCATCATCCCAAGGAATAAAACCTTTGTGACGAACCGCACCGATAAGACTGCCATAAGCTAGGAAATATTTGACACCAATTTTCTGACAAGTTTCATGAATGTATTCCATGATTCCTAGTTCCATCTGTTGAATCTCTCTAATATCAGTTACTTCCTGATAACGAATACCTTCATCACGTTTGCAAACAACTAATCCATAACCAATAATCAACCAAAAAATAATATTGATAAAGTTAGTTGAGTACATAATCTGACTTTCAAATAATTGACCGAACAAGATGCCAAAGAAAAGAATCATAATCAACTTTTCAGAGTTCTTTTTGGAAACAATCAAATAAGTCAAAAAGCGCTTAATTACATATCCTAGTAGAAGCAGAAAGGATACTAAACCTAAAATTCCAGAACTAACAAATATCGTTACCAAAATGTTATGGAAATTTCCACCAATAAGAGAATTTTGAATCTCAAATTTACTGAAATATTTTGTGTAATAATCTGGAACATTCCTTACACCATAACCAAAAATTGGTTTTGCACTTCCCATTTTTATAGCATTTTTCCAAATATAAGTTCTACCACTAGGTGTTGTTTCTATTAGATGAAGTTCGCCTGTTTTTTTTATAACTGAAGAATCTGTTTCTGCATAAGATTGTCCTTTATTTAAGTCTAATACAGTCGCTTTCCCCGAAGATATGTAAATAGAAGTTACATAACTCAATCCGATGTTAGTAGCAGAAACAAGTAAAGCAGAAACAATAAAGATTAGAAATCGCTTAGCTAACTTGCCCCTGTTAATAAAGAAACTATAAAACCCAATCATTAACACTAAAGATAATAAAGCACCCCTACTTTGCATGGTTGCAAAGTAAACTAATTGAATCACATTATTCAGTTTTAGATAAACAGAGTATTTGTTTCCTTTATGAATCAAATACATAGCCAAAACAATGCTAATATATGAAAAAATTGCACTAGCATTGGGATTAACAATTCCCCACAAACGCCCATTCATAACACCATAGTAATAAGATTGCTGTCCAATTTTAAATAGGATAAGTACTTTACTTACTAATAATGTAAATGCAAATATAGCAGAAGAAAAAGAAATAATTTGAATAGTGTAAGAAATCCAATCAAATAATTTCTTTAATTGACCTGATTCTAACATGGTAAATAATAAAATATAGGTTACCATAAAGAGGATCTCGATCACATTTCCAATCAAATGTCCAGAGCGATTGAAAATAGCTGATAACAGATGACTTCCAGCCAATAGACCAAATAAGGACAGAAATTTACGATCTACTATGATTTTTTTCCACTTAAACAATAATGTATAGCAAATATAAAACAATACAATTGCTGATAATCCCTTATAAAGAGGATTGGCTATCTTATAAACTAGTGAACTCATACTTAAAATCGAAATAAAAACAAACAGATATGAAACCCATAGTTTTGATTTTTCAAAGTATTCATTCATTATTGGAAAATTCATTTTCAACTCCTTCTCATAATATTAGTTTCTTAATCCAACAATTTTTTTATATATCCATGGAGAAAAGACAAGTGACAGGACAGCTATCTTACGAAATGTGGTGAAATAAGTATCCTTCCATATTTCGTGTCGATGCTGAATAATCCAAGTCCTTAGTTCGACTTTCTCCTTTTGATACTGCTCAGATGAAGTAAATATGATTTTATCGTAGACTGTGATATATGACCAACATTCTCTATTTTTTAATTCATATTTTAAATTAGGAAATGCTTGTGATACTTGAGTAATGATGTTCTTATAAACTTCTATCGTATCAAATACATACCGATTAACAGATGTTGTCGCACTTCCCTCACGATGATCATAATAATAAATTGGTTTGTCAATAAATACGCTACTGCATCTTGTCTTTAGTAGCAATTCAGTTAAAAATAAGGCATCTTCAGCTAGATGGTAGTCTGTATTAAATTTCTCATCTACCAGCAGGTCTCTCTTAAATAGTTTTGCGACTGGAAAGAATGATGTCTTAGTGGTCATCAGTAATTCTTTCATAGTTTCTTCTGTTGACCAAAGTTCTTTTCTACCAGAATACGGGGGTAAATCTGTCACTATTCCATTTTTGATATGATGTAGAGGAGCAATCACAAAACCTACATTTCCTCCCTCAACTGCACTAGCTAAAGTAGCTAGGTAATCCTTGGTGACGAAATCATCACTATCAACAAAAGTTATCCAAACACCCGTCGCTAGCTGAATTCCAATATTTCTGGCATTAGAAACACCAGCATTTTCGATATGGTAAACCTTGATATTTTCATACTGATATGCTAAATGATCACAGATTTGTCCACTGGAATCAGTAGATCCATCATTTATTAGGATTAGTTCAAAATTAGTATAAGTCTGATGAAGAATTGACTCCACACATCGCTCCAGGTAGGCCTCTACATTGTAGACTGGAACGATAACGCTAATTTTTTCACCCATCATGCTCCATATTCTCCCTTGTATTCTGTATAAGACTTATCCATATCAGCGATGACAGCATCATGATGTGGTACTTGCTTGTCTGCTGGCGGAGGCGTCATATAATCCCCAAAAGCAGTGCTGAGATAAGCATCATAGCCAACTGGAATAGGCATCTCTGTCCCTTCAAATGGCAAGAAAAGATTATCTTCAAAAGATGCGATTGGGTACTTGTTTCTCATGTAGCCAGGACCTGAGCATAGTTCCGTGATTCCATCGCTCTCAGCCAAACCATACTTAGTCATTTCTTTCTCAGCTTTTTTCCAAATGCGATAACGGAGAGATTTTGGAGTCACACCCAGTAAAATACGGCTTCCCCATTTCATAAGTGCGCCATGCTTTTCTGGAATAGTTTGAGCACAAAAAAGAGAATAAATCAGTGCCCAACGAACCTGTTTTTTCCGCTCAGCTGGATTTTTAGGATAATAATCTAAAGGCAAAACATCCAAAGCCAAACCATGTGGCAAATCCAAATCTTGCTGGTAAGGTTTAATGCAGGTAGTTTCCTTGTCACGAATGGTAATAAAAAGATTACGATCGACAAAATCCTTGTGACTCTTTGACAAGAAATAACGTTCATCTGCATAACGAGGCCATAATTCTGCTAATTTCTCATAATCTTTACGGGGCATAAAAAAGTCTAGGTCGTCGTCCCAAGGAATAAAGCCCTTGTTTCGAAGGGCACCAATAGCACCCCCTCCACAGAGGTAACAAAGCAAATCATGTTCTTTACAAAAGGCCACAAAATATTCAGCCATCTCCAGACTACGAGCCTGAATTGCTTTTAAATCAGTCATATTGTTCATTATTCTTTCTATCGTATCGTTTCATTATACCACAAATAGGGGGTGAAAATCTATTGCAGACTGTAAAAAATCAAAGCCTGACTGCTAGATAAATAGCCTTCAAACTTTGATTCTTCTGTCTTATACTCTTCGAAAATCTCTTCAAACCACGTCAGCTTCACCTTGCCGTAGGTATAGGTAACTGACTTCATCAGTCTTATCTACAATCTCAAAACTGTGTTTTTAGCAGACTGCGGCTAGCTTCCTAGTTTGCACTTTGATTTTCATTGAGTATTATCTTATCTCAAGCCCATTTGAGCGAGCTTGGTTTGATATTTGTTTTGATCAACCAGCAAGCCCAAGCCTCCATAAACATCATAGGCATCTACCCAGTCACCTAGTTCTGGAATCGTCAATTTTTCAATACCATTTTTTGCTCCATCCAAAACAGATAAACCGTTTGTTAGGAGGAAAGTATAGGGTGCATTGGTTGAGGTCATAGCAAAAACCTTTCCAAGAGCTTCAGAACCAGTGAAAAGTTTAGTAGGATCTTTAATTTGCTCTAAAATTGCTGTTAAAACTTGTTGCTGTCTTTTTGTACGGCCGTAATCCGCCTCATCATCATCACGGAAACGAGCATAATTGAGCAAGGTTGAACCGTTCATCTGCTGTTTTCCGACTTTAATAGTCTGGGTTGGAGACTCAGTCTCAGTCGCATGTAAATCATCTCCGACTGTAGCTTCTGTTAGTGGACGCCCATTCAATGTTGAAAATTGAGCATCAATCGTCACCCCATCAGGGAAAAGTGTGTCAATCGCTGTAGCAAAGGCCTGAAAATCGACCAAGGCGTAGTACTTAATGTCCAAATCAAAATTATCTTTCAAAACTTGACGAACCATTTCTGCCCCTTTTTGCCCCTCTTGTTCTCCTAACTCATAGGCTACGTTTAACTTGTTATCCGTCTGTTTTCTACCGTTAATGACTTGGCTGTAACCGTCTATATAAACCAAATTGTCACGCATGAAGCTGACCAGCTTCATTTTCTTATCTGAGCCGCCAACATTTAATACCATAATAGAGTCAGTCCGCGTCTCAGCACTGTTTTGGCCGATTCGACCATCCGTCCCCATGATCAAAATATTAACCCCGTCTCTAGTGTCCTGACCATTAAAGACTTGAACCTGTGCTGCCTTAGCATCAGCAGTTTTCTTTGCACTAGCATCTTGATAACCACGTAAAAACATGAATACCATGGCTAAAGCCACACAGACTAGAAGAGAGAAAATCACCATAAAAATGCGTTTAAGACGGAGCTTCCGTCTTTTCTTTTTGGGAGGAGCAGAGTGTGCTTGTGATTTGGATTGTGAGCGACTCCGGTTCGCATAGCTTGGTAAGTCAACCTGCTCTTCTCTTTCTTGTTCCAAGCTGGAACTACTATTTACCCTAGCAAGAGTTAGCTTTTCTTGCAAATAGGCAAACTCATTTTTTTCTCTCTCATTGAGATAGTGAATATTTTTTAGCAAATAATCATAACGTAATTTTTCATGATGACTGAGAGGATTTTCTTTACTCATCTTCTCTCCTTTCCATGGTCTGATATTGGATAAATAGGATAGGCACCCAGAACCTTATACTGGATTCCGATGGCTTCTAATTCTTTTTGGGCAAAGTGGACCAGGCCCTTATCAGCATAGTCCACATCGATAATGAAAAAGTATTCGCCTAGCGCTGTCTTGAGTGGACGACTTTCAATTTTTGTTAAGTCAATTCCTCGCCAAGCAAAGGTCGACAGTGCCTTATAAAGTGCACCTGGAAGGTTGTCAGGTAAGGTCAAGGCCAAAGTCATTTTCTCAGTTTGTGCTTGCAAGGGAATGGCTGTACCTTCAGCTCCCAAAACCCAGAAACGTGTGAAATTGGCTTCCATTTCTTGAATATCTTCAGCAATCAGTTCTAAGCCATATTCTTCAGCAGAACTTCTTGGTGCAATAGCCGCAAAAGGCTGATTAGGATGTTCGGAAATAAAACGGGCCGCATAAGCTGTACTAGCTGTTACCTCGATTTGAGCCTCTGGATATTGTTCATCGATGAATTTCTTTCCTTGAGCCAAGGCCTGTGGATGTGAAAAAATCTTTTCAATCTTAGTGTGGCCTGGGACCACCATCAACTGCTGATGAATAGGCTGAACGATTTCTGCCACTGCTTGGATGCGAGCCTGATGAAAAAGGTAGTCCAAGGTTTCATGAACACTACCCTCGATAGAATTTTCAACTGGCACCACAGAATAGTCCACCAATCCTTGCTCATAGGCCTTGATGACATCTGTAATATTGGCAAAGGTCTGCAATTCCTCATGAGGAAAAGCTGTCTGCACAACGTGATGTGAAAATGATCCCTTGGGACCTAGATAAGCAATTTTCATCTCAGTTCCTCTATAATTTCCTCTGGGCTTAACTTGGTCACATCCAAAATCCGACTAGCCACTTCCTCATACCAAACCTGTCTTTCTTGGAAAATAGCTACTAATTCTTCCTTGCTATTATTTAGAAAAAGCGGACGCTGATTGTCCTGATCAGCTGATATGCGTTGGTAGAGGGTTTCAAAATCTGCTTTCAGGTAGATATTATCTGCATTAGTCTTGAGTAAGTCACGATTTCTCTGAGAAATAACCACTCCTCCTCCAGTTGACACAACTTGGTCTCTTTGTAGTAAATCAGCTAGGACTTCTGACTCTACCTGTCGAAAGGCTGATTCTCCCTTTTCAGCAAAAAAATTCGCAATGGACATGCCTAAGCGTTTCTCAATCAGAGAATCCATATCAAGGTAGTCTGGATCCAATCCTCTTGCAATAGTGGACTTGCCAGCTCCCATAAATCCTAGTAATACCTTAGCCATGAATCAAGTTCTCCAAATCATCAAAGAAGCTAGGATAGCTGGTATTGATGGCTTCAGCACGGTCAAGTTCCACTTCTCCATCTGCAACCAAGAGGGCTGCGATAGCTGTCATCATGCCGATACGGTGGTCACCAAAAGTATTGACTCTAGCACCGTGAAGGGCTGATTTTCCTTTGATAATCATTCCATCTGCTGTAGGTGTGATATCTGCACCCATGCTATTTAAAGCGTCTGCCACAACCTGAATGCGGTCTGTTTCCTTAACCTTAAGTTCCTCAGCATCCTTAATAACTGTTATACCTTGAGCTTGGGTCGCAAGCAGGGCAATAATGGGCAATTCATCAATCAATCGTGGAATCAAAGCACCGCCAATCTCTGTTCCTTTCAAGTTAGAAGACTCAACAGTCAAGGTAGCAGATTTAGCGACTGGATCGATTTCAGTTATTTCCAATTTTCCACCCATGGCGCGAATGACATCAATAATACCGGTACGCGTTTCGTTGATCCCCACATTCTGCAGCACTAAACGAGAATTTGGAACAATCAAACCTGCGACTAACCAAAAGGCTGCACTGGAAATATCTCCTGGAACAACCACCTTTTGTCCTGTCAATTTTTGCGGTCCTTGGACTGTGATTTTCTTGCCCTCTACACTTAAATGGCCACCAAACTGTTGCAACATATCTTCAGTATGATTACGGGTGCATTCTTTTTCGATAATAACAGACTTCCCCTGAGCCTGCAAGGCTGAAAACATCAAGGCTGACTTGACTTGGGCAGAGGCAATTGGTAACTCATAATGAATAGGTTTTAGGTTTTTCGTCCCTTTTAAGTGAAGGGGAGGCAGGTCTCGTTCAGTTTGCCCTGAAATGCTGACGCCCATTTTTTTCAGTGGAATAGTCACACGATCCATAGGGCGTTTGGATAGACTGTCGTCTCCGAACATCTCTACTTCAAAATCTGCACCAGCAAGGACACCTGAAATCAGGCGAATCGAGGTGCCAGAATTTCCCATATCAAGGGCATTTTGCGGAGCTTTTAAGCCGTCCATACCTACACCTTGAATGGTAATAACCCCATCTTTATCCTCAATTTCAACACCAAGATCACGAAAAACCTGCATGGTCGAAAGAACGTCTTCACCTCGCAGAATATCATAAACCTTGGTCTCACCCTCAGCCAAACTTCCAAAGATAATGGAACGGTGGCTGATAGACTTGTCACCTGGAACTCGGATACTGCCGTGTAAGTGGCTAATGTTTGTTTTTAGTTTCATACTGGACCTCATACTTGCAATACTTTTACCTATTTTATCATAAAAAGCCAGAAATTCCTTAAAAATTCCTGACTTTATGATAGTTATTTTCTTATTTTAGCAATTCTGAAACTGGTTCGAAA
This sequence comes from Streptococcus pseudopneumoniae, assembly GCF_001070715.1. GTDB lineage: Bacteria > Bacillota > Bacilli > Lactobacillales > Streptococcaceae > Streptococcus > Streptococcus pseudopneumoniae_H. The sequence goes on along the minus strand of NZ_JVRR01000107.1, from coordinate 61,341 downwards.
ACAATTTTTTCAATGTCAGAAAGGTAAATGGCCAATTGTTGTTGCTTGGTAAAGAATTCTGACAAGAGGCTGTTCCCCTGAATCTGCTTACCAAAGCCTTCCATTTTAGCTTGGAAGGAAGCATCTGGCATTTGCCCTGTCTGTGCTAGTTTTTGAATTTCCTCTTGAAAGGCAAGATATTCTGTAAAAATTTTGCTCGCCTCAGCATCTGCTGCAATAGCATCTTTAGCTGCTTTGACAGCCTTGTATTCTGGTAATTCGCGTAGACCGCGACTGAGTTCATTTGCACTATCGTAAATATTTGACATGATGTTCTCCTTATTTGACAACGACTGTGTAGTCGGTATTTTCTGTTATGAGATGCTCAGCTCTTTCTAAGTCTTGAGCATTTTTAAATGAAATTTGTAGAATCCCGTGAATATCCTCACGATTTTCCTCGTTGATATGAATATTGACCAAGGAAGTTCCACGTAGCAATTCCAAAATCCTCAAGATGACATCTTCTTCATCGGGAACATCGACATAGAGGTCGTAAGAGCTATCCACACCGCCACGTTTATGAATTTCCATGGCCTGACGTTGCTCACGCGCTTGGTTGAAAAAGTTCCAGATTTGGTTTTCATCACCCTTACTGATAGCTTGTCCAATCTCGTCCAAACGCTCCTTGAAATCCTCAATTCTATCTAAAATTGTTTCACGATTGGACAAGAGAATGGAGGTCCACATACCTGGCTCGCTTTCCGCAATTCGGGTCATATCTCGAAAACCACCGGCCGCAAAACGCCTTGCCATCTCATGTTCTTGAGCATAGATTGCGGTCTGTTCCATGAGACTAGAAGCCAGAATATGAGGAAAATGGCTAATCTGAGAAGTGACTCGATCGTGCTCCTTGGCATCAATCTCGATAAAACGAGCATGAAGACCTGAAAGTAAGTCCTTCATTTCCTCAAGTGTGCCAGGACTTGTCAGCCTCGAAGGTGTAAAGATATAATAGGCATTTTCAAAAAGATTGACATCCGCAGAAGCAGCCCCTGTCTTGTGACTACCAGCCATGGGATGGGCCCCGACAAAGCGAACAGACTTGCCAGCCAAATACTGCTCCGCCGCATCCACAATGGCTGACTTGGTCGAACCAGCATCTGAAATAATGACGCCTTCTTTCAAATCCAAGTTAGCCAACTCCTTAATGAAAGCAATAGTTTGTTTGATTGGCAAGCTGAGAATGATGATATCCGCAAGAGGAGCAAAACTGGCAAAATCATCCGTTGCACGGTCAATCATGCCTTCTTTCAAGGCAATATCTCTCGAAGCTTGACTGCGATTATAGCCTAAAATTTCATAATCTGGATGATCGCGTTTGATACCAAGTGCCATAGAGGCACCAATCAAACCAAGACCTGCGATATAGATTGTTTTTGCCATAGGAACTCCTTAATAGTTCTTTGTATAGTCTCGGTGTTGGGCTACCGCTTCTTTTAGTTCCTCAAGATTATCTGATGAGAATTTTTCGAGGATTTCTTGTGCCAGAACCGTAGCCACAACAGCTTCCATGACTACTCCTGCAGCTGGAAGAGCGGTCGGATCACTTCTTTCGACTGTTGCCTTGTAAGGTTCATGGGTTTCTATATCCACACTCATAAGAGGTTTATAAAGAGTAGGAATGGGTTTCATGACCCCACGAACAACGATGGGTTGCCCATTAGTCATACCACCTTCAAAACCACCTAGATTATTGGTACGGCGAGTATAACCGTCTTCTTTAGACCAGAGAATTTCATCCATAACTTGGCTGCCTTTACGATAACCAGCCTCAAAGCCGAGACCAAATTCTACTCCTTTAAAGGCATTGATAGAGACAACTGCTTGGGCCAATCGCGCATCCAATTTTCTGTCCCATTGGACATAGGAACCTAGACCAACTGGAACTCCTCCGACGACTGTCTCCACAACCCCACCGATGGTATCACCGTCACGTTTAATTTGGTCAATATAATCCTTGATTTCCTGTTCTCTTTCTTGGTTGACAATAGAAACTTCAGACTGGGCAGCTCGTTCCTTAATCTCAGCGACTGTTAAATTTTCAGGAACATCGATTTCCTTACCACCAAAGACCACGACATGGTTGGCAATCTCCATATCCAGTTCAGCCAAGAGGCGTTTGGCTACTGCGCCAACTGCCACCCGCATGGTGGTTTCACGAGCAGATGAGCGCTCCAAGGAATTACGCAAATCATCAAAACGGTACTTGATCCCCCCAACTAAATCGGCATGACCTGGGCGAGGATGGGTGATTTTTCGTTTGCTTTTAAGGCGGTCTTCAATGTCCTCCGCAGACATGATATCCAGCCATTTCTGATGGTCCTTATTGATGACATCCATAGTAATAGGCGCTCCTGTCGTCTTCCCATGGCGAACGCCTGAAGTAAAGATAACTTGGTCACTCTCAATCTTCATACGACCACCGCGGCCGTAGCCACCCTGACGGCGTTTAAGGTCGCCATTGATATCCTCAGCTGTCAAAGGAAGTCCAGCTGGAATTCCCTCAATGATAGCCGTCAGACGGGGGCCGTGTGATTCTCCTGCAGTTAAATATCTCATACGTTCTCCTTATTTTACCAAATAGTCTTTCATCTCTTCCAAAGAAACTGGGTGGATGGTTGCAGAACCAAGCTCTGGTACCAAGACCAATTTCAAGGTATTGCCACGCGCTTTCTTGTCATGAGTCAAAGCCTGATAAAGCTTATCAACATCCCAGTTTTCATAGTCAACAGGCAAGCCAAATTTCTGACACATTTCTGTAATGGACTGGGTAATGCCAGCTGGCATAAGGCCTTTTTCCTCAGCAACCTTGGAAATCTGCACCATTCCCATAGCCACAGCTTCACCATGCATAACTTTTCCATAACCAGCCGTCGCTTCAATGGCATGACCAATAGTGTGGCCAAAGTTGAGGTAAAGGCGTACACCATTGTCCAACTCATCCTCAACTACCATCTTGCGCTTAACCTGACAAGAATGTTCAATCAAGGTCTCTGCATGCTCCAAAATGCTCTCAACAGAACCATCCAGCTCCGTCAAAAGAGCCCAAAGTTCTGGATCCTCAATCAAGCCATACTTGATAACTTCACCCATCCCTTCAATCAACTCTCTTTTTCCAAGCGTTTCAAGGACAAGCGGATCAATCAGAACCCCGTCTGGTTGGGCAAAGGTCCCCACCATATTTTTAGCAAATGGAGTATTAACACCCGTCTTTCCGCCGATAGACGAATCAACCTGAGCTGTCAAGCTAGTCGGAATCTGAACAAAATGAATACCCCGCATATAGGTAGAGGCTACGAAACCAGCCAGGTCTCCAACGACACCACCTCCGAGAGCCACGATTCCATCACTACGAGTCAGACCTTGCTTGACTAAAAATTCATAGACTTTCTGGACAGTAGTTAAATTCTTTCTTTCTTCACCTTCTAAGAAATCAAAAACAGCTACCTGAAAACCAGCATCTTCTAGGCTGAGTTTGACCTTCTCAGCATAGAGAGAAGCCACATGGTTGTCTGTTACAATGACTACCTTTTGTGGTTGCCAGAGTTCTCGCAACCACTGACCAGCTTGAGCCAGACAACCTTTTTCAATCTGAATATCATAAGGATGATGAGGAATATCGATTCTGATTTTCATAGGAGAATCTCCCTTTCTTTATTGGTATTTTTCTGTTAAGGACTGCCAAATCTCTTCTGTCGGCATTTCCTTGCCTGTCCACAGTTTAAAAGCTTCTGCAGCCTGATAGAGCAACATCCCCAGACCATTGACGGCTGGATTGCCCTGATTTCTAGCCCATTTTAAAAATGGCGTTTCAAAGGGTTGGTAAATAATATCTGCCACTAAGAGAGTTTCTGGTAGGACAATGTTTTCAGGAACTGGAGATGATTGACCATCCATCCCTACACTTGTCGCATTAACAAGTAAATCCGACTCAGCAATCCTTGCTTGCAGTTCAGGAACATCTTCTAAAGCATACAAGTCCACTTTAAAGCCTGTCTGCTCCTGTAACTTGGTCAGGTAAGGTCTTGTTTTTTCCATGGAAACTGAACGAACAAAGACCGAAATCTGACTGACGCCGTCCAAAATAGCTTGTGCCAAAATGGACTTGGCCGCACCACCTGCACCCAGCAGGGTCATCTTCTTACCTGTAATTGTAAAAGAAGGCAAGCTCTTAAAAAATCCCTTGCCATCTGTATTATATCCAATTAAATTGCCATTCTCATTGACAACCGTATTAACTGCACCGATTAAGCGCGCCTCATCGCTCAATTCATCCAAATAAGGAATCACCTGCTCCTTATAAGGCATGGACAGGTTGATTCCAAACATCTGGTAGCGACGAATATTAGCCACTGTTTCTGCCAAGTCCCCTGCTTCAATCTCCCAAGCCACGTAAACACCGTTAGTAGCTGTCGCTTCGAAGGCGCTGTTGTGTATAAAGGGGGAAATAGAATGCTTAATAGGATTGGCAACAACGGCAGCTAAACGTGTATAGCCATCAAGCTTCATCCAAAATCTCCCTGATTTTTTTCATGTTAGCTAGAGAAATCTGACCTGGGGCACTTGCCTCATCTAGACTAGCAAAGGACCAGCTCGAACCTGTCACATCCGCAGTGATACGAGAGACCTTGCCCACCTTGCCCATAGAAATGGTCACATATTCCTGTTCAGGATTGAGAGTTTTAAAGCCTCGTGTATAGTTCATCAAGTCTAAGACATCCTGCTCCGTGTGAGCCATCACCGCAACCTTAACCAGTTTTGGATTTAGGCTCGTCAACTCTGACAAGATTTCCATCATATTTTCAGGTGTTTCTTGGAAATTATGGTAACTCAAAACAAGATTTGGGAAGTCCAGCATTTCTTCAAAAACATCCTTGTAGCTATAGTACTCAAAATCAATATAGTCTGGCTGATAGAGTTGCGCCACTTCCTTGATTAGATGGATATATTCTTCTGGAGAAAGGTCGATTTCTCCCCCTTCAGAGCGAGTTCGCAAGGTGAAAACCAACTCACGGCCTGCGAATTTTTCAAAAATAGCTGGAGCTACCTGCAAAATCGCTTCCTTAGGCAGATAGTCGGCACGCCATTCAATGATGTCGGCATCCAGATACCTCGTAGCATCCAGAGCCTGAGCCTCCTCTAAACTTCTTGGCATTACTGAAACGATTAATTTCATTTACTAACCTTCATACTAATCACCTTGAGGTAATTACTACTTTCATCTTTTTTATTATAGGCGAAGTCTGCTGGAAGACCGTATTTATTTAAAATCTGGTAACTTCTTCCTGCAAAGCCTTTATCAATTTGTTCTGTAAATTTCTGACGGGAAACATTGGCAGCATTGGTACTAGCAATGATGATTCCTCTAGGATTTAAAATCTCAAGACTCTGGGAAATCAACTTGTGATAATCCTTGGCCACAGAGAACGTTTGTTTTTTGTTCCGAGCAAAGCTAGGCGGATCTAGGACAATCACATCGTAGGTCAAGCCTTTTCGCTTGGCATATTTGAAATATTCAAAGACATCCATGACTATAAAACGATGGTCGTCTGTACTGATTCCATTTGCCTGAAAATGCGCTTGAGACAATTCTCGTGAACGTTTGGCTAAATCAACCGAAGTTGTCTGGCTTGCTCCCCCCATGGCTGCAGCTACTGAAAAGGCTGCTGTGTAGGAAAACATATTGAGCAAGGATTTACCCATAGACAATCCATCCACTAAACTACCGCGAACTTCATGCTGGTCTAGGAAAATCCCTGTCATCAAGCCATCGTTCATAAAGACTTGATACAGAACACCATTTTCCAAAACAGTGAAAAAGTCAGGTGCTTCTTGACCATAAACATGGGCAGATTCATAGTCCAAACCCTTAAAGCGAATCTTCTCATAGGCTCCTAAAACCTCAGGAAAAACCTGTCTAAAAGCTTCTGAGATTGTCTGACGAATCTGATAAACATAAGAGTTATACCAAGAAAAGACGGCATAGTCGCCATAAAGGTCCACTGTCAGACCGCCAAAGCCATCTCCCTCTTGGTTGAAGAGACGAAAGGCAGTTGTCAATTCATCTTGATAGTAGGCGCTTCTCTTTTCTTTAGCTTGTCTAAACAGCGTTTCAAAGAAAGCTTGATTGAAGGCCACCTTGTCCTTACTAACAAACCAGCCCAAGCCCTTGTTTTGCTGGGAAAGGTAGACAGTACCAAGAAAGATTCCTTCCTGACTCTGAACTTCTACTTCCTGATCCTTGAGATTGACATTCTCAAGATCACTGGCTTCTAGTAAAACTAGCCCCTTAGCGAGCTTCTTTTCAAGCCTTTTGCTGACTCTTATTCTATTCATAACTACCATTATATCAAACTTTTAGCCAATTCTCAAAAAAGAAACTACCCTTGCTTTTTTACTCTTCTTTTAAAAAATGGTATACTAATACTAATAAAAAATTAGGAAGTAAATGTGTGAAAAGCAATTTTAACAAAATCCAAAAAGCCATGGGTACCAGACTGGGTTTTGTCCTAACCCTTTTAATCCTCTATTGGCTCAAAACCTTATTAGCCTATGCCGTTGACTTTAATTTAGATATTCAAGTGGGCAAGTTGCAGGGAAATTACCTTGCCTTTATCGCCTTTTTCAATCCCCTTCCTTTGGGGCTACTCCTGCTGGCTCTAGCCCTCTATGCTCGCTCAACCAAGATTTTTTATGGCCTGAGTATAGCTATTTATAGCCTTTTATTCATTTGGCTTTATTCCAATGTCTTTTACTATCGAGAATTTAGCGACTTTATCACGGCTAATACCATGAAGGTGGTCAGCAAGGTGTCTGTTGGTACTGCAGAACTAGAGTTACTGCGCTTTTGGGATTTCATCTATTTTATGGATTTCCCATTGCTGGCTTTCCTTTTCTATAAAAAATTCATCCAGCTGGATAGGAGACCTTTCAAATTCCGCTCAAGTGTTGCTATCACTGCACTCTCAGCCCTGCTCTTTTCTGCTAATCTTTTCTTGGCTGAAATTGAGCGTCCCGATCTCCTGTCGCGAGGATTTTCTAATTATTATATTGTTCGTGCCCTTAGTTTGCCAGCCTTTTTAGGTTATAGTGCCAACCAATCCTACAGTGCAAACAAAGAACGTGCTAAGGCCTCTGAGACCGACCTGCAACCCATTACAGATTATATTCAAGAACATTCGGCTAAACCTAATCCAGATTATTTTGGATTAGCCAAAGGGAAAAATGTGATTTATCTCCACTTGGAGAGTTTCCAACAGTTCCTACTTGACTATAAACTCAACCTAGATGGAACTGAGCATGAAGTCACTCCCTTCCTCAACTCCCTCTACCATTCGCAATCAACCCTAGCCTTTTCGAATATCTTTAACCAAGTCAAGGCTGGTAAGACCTCAGATGCAGAAACCATGCTGGAGACTGGTTTGTTTGGACTTGATCAAGGTTCTTTTATGGTTAACTATGGAGGTACCAATACCCAGCAAGCTGCGCCTTTTATCCTATCAAAAAACGGCTATCAATCGAGTGCCGTCTTTCACGGCAATATTGGGACCTTCTGGAACCGAAATACGACCTACAAACAATGGGGCTACCAATACTTCTTTGATGCTTCCTACTTCACCAAGCAAGACAGTAGCAATTCTTTCCAATATGGTTTAAATGATAAAATCATGATGAAAGATTCTATCCAGTATCTGGAGCATTTGCAGCAGCCTTTTTATGCCAAGTATATCACGGTGTCCAATCACTATCCCTATGCTAGCAATCTGACAGGCGATGAGCTTGGTTTCCCACTGGCTAAGACCAAAGATGAAACGATCAATGGCTACTTCCAAACCGCCAACTATCTGGACAGTGCCATCAAAGCCTTCTTTGACTATCTCAAAGAAAGTGGCCTCTATGAAAAATCCATCATCGTCATCTACGGAGACCATTATGGCATTTCCAATTCCCGCAATCCTGAGCTGGCACCCTTGATTGGAAAGACTTCTGAGAACTGGTCGAATTACGACAATGCCATGTTGCAACGAGTGCCTTTTATGGTGGTCATGCCTGGCTATGAAAAAGGACAAATCATCAATACCTACGGTGGACAAATCGATATCTTACCGACTCTCGAACATCTCCTTGGTATTGAGTCCAATTCCTTCCTTCAAGTCGGCCAAGACCTTCTGTCTCCAGACCATCAAGAAACAGTTGCCTTTCGGACTGCCAATTCCTTCGTCACGCCAAAATATACTAGCTATGACGGACGAACCTACTATACTGAGAGCGGTCTTGAAATCAGCAATCTTGATGAACAAACTCAGACTGAACTGGAAAGCATTCGTCAGGCAGCCAGTCAACAGCTGAAAATCAGCGACCAGATTCAAACTGGCGATTTGATCCGTTTCTACCAAGCAGATCATCTTGGAACAGTTGATACTGAAAGTATTTCTTATCTCAATTCTTTACCAATTCTTCAAAAGATTGAGCAGGAAAAAGGTAGTCAATCAACCAGCCTCTTTAGCCAACGACAAGGTAAGACCAGTGCTGACCTTTTCAAGGCACCAAGTTACCAAGAACTCCACCCAGAGTCGGCAGAAACCGAATCAAAATCACAATAAAAAATGCTCTTCCGTCTTGGAGGAGCATTTCTTTTATCAAATAAAATTCAACGAAAATCAATGAAGAAACTAGCCTACTGCTAGATTGTAGGTAGAGAGGTTGTATCAGCAATATATGTCTGTCAAATTTAGTGACGAAGATAGTAGAAGAAATATGAGGATATAAATCAGATTCAGCAGGTATCTGGAAAATTTGATTTTATAGAAAAGCCTTTTGTTACAAACTAAATATGCTATCAATAAATAATATTATAGAAGCAACAATAATTAAAATTTCGCCTATTTGCATCATTCTATTTCGAATTTTAAATATATGTTCTATCAAAAATACTTGGATCACACACATTATAGGAATTAACGTTTTTGAAATTGAAAAATATCCCAATAAATAAACTATAAACAACAAAAATAGAACTATGTTATATTTCTTATTCAAAACATTCCTCCCTATATATTTTTGATTACCAATCTTAATCATTTACAACTACATTCTAACAAACTATAAAAGCGTTTGTCGAATTGAATTTATCAAGCAAGCGACCAACTAGCTCATCTTTTTTCTATTTCTGTCAATATGCGTGACAGGTAGTAATGATAGCCAAAAATAGCAAGAGCAAGCAAGACGATAAGAGTTCCTACTCCCAAGCTGATGGCAATGACAGGGGAGAGAGACCGAACCAAGAATAAGCTCCCTATTACAAGGGCCATTAAGATTGCACTATAAATAAAAATCAAAACAATTGCTACTATACGATTTGAACGGTTCACCAGGTCCGTAATGTTACTCCAATTGGTTGACAGATTTTTCACGTCCTTAAGGTAATGGTGGCAAGAAAGGATGACACTGGTAAGGATCCAGACTACAAGAAGGTAAATCATCGAAAGGATGGGCAAGCCTAGATATAGAGAAAGGCCAAGTAAAGTCAGAACTGGTAAAAAGGACTGGACAGCAAATATAATCCAAAATTTCACTTTCACATAGCGAGTAAAGTCAAAGGGTAAACTCTTAAGAAAATCAACATTTTCCCTCTCCAAGGATAAAGCAATTGAATGCAGGCTGGTGATATTGTTATTGACAACTGCTATAAACACTCCTACAAAAAACAAGGGTAACCAGTATAGAGGATGAATATCTGGAACTATCTGAGAATCTCGGATTTTGGAAATCAGACCAATCATCATGAGATAAGGAAGGAAAGCACTTGTAAAAAGCACTGTAATCACGCCAGTCCCCTGTCCCAAGAGGGTGAGGTGGTAGCGTAAAACCATACGGAAAAATCCTTTTTTAGTAGTTGAAATTCTCTCCTTACTGCGACGTTCTTTCTTGACCTTCTCCTCACTGTTAAGCAGAATCACGTCATAAAAATGAGGAAGAACCTTCTTTTTGGTCAGGTAAAGTAAGAAGACAGTTAGAGTTATCCAAGCGAGCAGACCCAGTATGGCTTCTGTCGAAAAAGGCTCCACTGCTATTTTGTAAAAGATATGAAGAGGATAAAGGAGAAATGGAATGTCTCTAACTTTGTCAACAATACTTCCAAAAGTCGACTGTAGAAAGAGGACAAATATTAAAGGTATGAGAACTCCTATCCCAATCATCACATTGGCAAAAATAGACTGATACTTTCTGAAGACCGTAGTCTGAGCCAAGAAATGTACTGCCACTACCATCACTAAAGTAACAGAGACAAATAATAAGGCCAAGGACAGCAGCATCAAAGGCAAGCCCAGCCAAAGAGAAGGAGCTAGCCTAATATAGAGGACTAGAAAATAAGCTAGGATTGGTACAATTCCAGCTAGAGCTGGCAAGAGAACAGACAGTCCTTTAGCAATTATAATCTCTGATTCTTTAAAGGCATAGGGCCTATACGATGCCAAGTCCTTACTCTCATAAAAGACATTGTAAAATGCAGTGAAAGAAGTTGAAAAGGCAAGCACCAGTAAAATAGCAACCATGCTACTAAAAAAACTTGGTATTTCCTCAAAAGGAAAACGAAAGGCTATATTTATAAACATGAAAAGCATCAAGAGACTAGAAAAAATGTAAGAACTTAGGACTCTAGCGGAAACATTTACTTTTTTCTCAGGATTCTTAGCTTGCTTCTTTCGTAGGTTAGCCAGATTAGCTTCTTGAGATGAATAGAGGATATTGATATCCACTAATTTTTTAATGACCTTGAGACGCATCTGAAACCTCCTCTTTTCTACCAGCAAGGCTAAGATAGATACTTTCCAAAGACTGGTCTGGGTGGTCTTTTCTCAAGTCCTCTACCTTACCACAATAAATCAAATGCCCCTTTTTCAAAATGGCAATCCGATCACAGACTTGCTCAGCTACCTCTAGGACATGGGTTGAAAACAAGACCGTCTTGCCTTTTTGTGCATGTTCCTTCATCATTTGCTTCAAATCAAAGGCAGCCTGGGGATCCAAACCTGTCAAGGGTTCGTCCAAGACCCAAATATCAGGATCAGACAAGAGTGCCCCAATGACAAAGACTTTTTGACGCATTCCGTGAGAAAGGGTTTCAATAACCTGATAGCGATTTTCAGCAAAATCAAAAACGTTCAATAGCCTAGCTAGACTAGTCTCCAAGTCAGAGCTAGTCAGATCATAGGATGAAGCAATCAATTCCCAAAATTCATTGGCCGTTAAACGTAAAAATAAGTCAGGCGAGTCTGCTACGTAGCCAATCTTTCGTTTGATCGCCAAGCGATTCTCCGATAAATCCTGACCGTCTACCAAAATACGACCACTGCTGGGCGAAATGATACTGACTAGGGATTTTATAGTGGTCGATTTTCCAGCCCCATTATGGCCAATCAAGCCCATAATCTCCCCATTTTCAATCTGCAAATTGAGATTGCTCAAAGCCTCTTTATCACCATACAACTTACTAACATTTTGAAATTCAATCATGGGATGACTCCTATCTTTATCTATATTACATACTATTATACTAGCACTTTGATACAAAAAAATCAACACTTTATTTTAAGTAGATACAATAGTTTCCTTCTATTCTTACGCAAACGTTTGCGCCAAGAGATACTTTATGATAGAATAAAGAACAAGATTGACAAGTAAGAGGAAACATCATGCAAAATCAAACACTCATGCAATACTTTGAATGGTATCTGCCCCACGACGGCCAGCACTGGGCGCGTCTGGCTGAAGATGCTCCACACCTAGCTCATCTGGGGATCAGTCACGTCTGGATGCCACCAGCTTTCAAAGCTACCAATGAAAAAGACGTAGGCTATGGGGTCTATGACTTATTTGACCTTGGAGAATTTAACCAAAAAGGAACTGTCCGCACCAAGTATGGTTTCAAAGAAGACTATCTTCAAGCCATTCAAGCCCTAAAAGCACAGGGAATTCAACCAATGGCCGATGTGGTGCTCAATCACAAGGCTGCAGCCGATCACAGGGAAGCCTTTCAGGTCATCGAAGTGGATCCTGTAGACCGTACGGTTGAACTCGGAGAACCTTTCACCATCAATGGCTGGACTAGCTTTACCTTCGATGGTCGCCAAGATACCTATAATGACTTCCACTGGCACTGGTACCACTTCACCGGTACAGACTACGATGCCAAACGTCGCAAGTCTGGGATTTATCTCATCCAAGGGGACAACAAGGGTTGGGCAAATGAGGAATTGGTCGATAATGAAAACGGTAACTATGACTACCTCATGTATGCCGACCTAGACTTTAAACATCCTGAAGTCATCCAAAATATCTATGACTGGGCTGATTGGTTCATGGAAACGACTGGTGTAGCTGGTTTCCGCTTGGATGCCGTCAAACACATTGACTCTTTCTTTATGCGCAATTTCATCCGCGATATGAAGGAAAAATACGGTGAGGATTTCTATGTTTTTGGTGAATTTTGGAATCCCGATAAGGAAGCCAATCTAGATTATCTTGAAAAAACAGAAGAACGCTTTGACCTTGTCGATGTTCGTCTCCACCAGAATCTCTTTGATGCTAGCCGAGCTGGTTCCAACTACGACCTTCGTGGTATTTTTACAGATAGCTTGGTTGAACTCAAGCCCGACAAGGCTGTAACCTTTGTCGACAACCATGATACCCAACGAGGACAGGCTCTTGAGTCTACTGTTGAAGAATGGTTCAAACCAGCAGCCTATGCCCTCATTCTATTACGCCAAAATGGCCTTCCATGTGTCTTTTACGGAGACTACTATGGGATTTCAGGGCAATATGCTCAAGAAGATTTCAAAGAAGTCCTTGACCGCCTCCTAACCATCCGAAAAGATTTGGCCTACGGAGAGCAAACAGACTACTTTGATGATCCTAACTGTATCGGTTGGGTACGTTCAGGTGATGAAAATCAATCCCCAATCGCAGTCCTTATCTCAAATGACCAAGAAAACAGCAAGTCTATGTTTGTCGGCCAAGAATGGGCTAACCAAACTTTCATAGACTTACTTGGAAACCACCAAGGTCAAGTTACAATTGATGAGGAAGGTTATGGACAATTCCCTGTCTCAGCTGCTTCGGTAAGTGTCTGGGCAGCCAATACTATTTAATAGTTCATAATATTCAAGCCAGATCCAATCAGATTTGGCTTTTTTGTATTCACAAAAAGACCTACCCAAATGGATAGATCTTTATACTCAATGAAAATCAAAGAGCAAACTAGGAAGCTAGCTACAGGTTGCTCAAAGCACTGCTTTGAGGTTGTAGATAAGACTGACGAAGTCAGTCACATATAAAATACAAGGCGAAGCTGACGTTGTTTGAAGAGATTTTCGAAGAGTATTACTTGTTTACAATTTACCTGCTACGGCATCCAACAATTCTTGGATCTTAGCTTGGTTGCTTCCTCCTGCCATGGCCATGTCTGGTTTACCACCACCACGTCCATCGACGATTGGTGCCAATTCTTTGACAAGGTTTCCTGCATGAAGGTCTTTTGTCTTGCTTGCTACAAGGACATTGACCTTGTCACCAATAGCTGCAACTAGGACAAGCACATCAGAGTAATCTTTTTGTTTCCAGTTATCTGCAAATGTACGAAGGGCACCAGCGTCAGATACAGATACTTGGCTAGCAATGTAACGGTGACCATTGACTTCCTTCACATCCTTGAAGATATCGCCTGCGGCTGCAGCTGCGGCTTTTTCTTTCAATTCAGCATTTTCTTTTTGAAGTTGACGAAGTTGTTCTTGAAGTCCTTCTACCTTGTGAGGTACTTCTTTAAGTTGAGGTGATTTCAAGGTTGCTGCGACAGCTTTAAGAGCGTCCTCTTGTTCACGGTAGGCTTCAAAGGCTTCCTTGCCAGTCACTGCCAAGATACGGCGAGTTCCTGAACCAATCCCTTCTTCTTTGACAATCTTGAAGAGTCCAATCTCAGAAGTGTTGCCAACGTGGGTACCACCACAAAGCTCGATAGAGTAGTCACCGATAGTGACAACACGGACTTCCTTGCCGTATTTCTCACCAAAGAGAGCCATCGCACCCATTTCTTTGGCAGTGTCAATATCCGTTTCAACTGTCTTCACTTCAAGAGCTTCCCAGATTTTCTCATTGACTTGCTGCTCAATCGCACGCAATTCTTCAGCAGTCACTGCTTGGAAGTGGGTAAAGTCAAAGCGAAGGAATTCAACTTCGTTAAGAGATCCTGCTTGTGTTGCGTGGTTTCCAAGGATATTGTGAAGAGCAGCGTGAAGCAAGTGAGTCGCAGTGTGGTTTTTCATAACACGGTGACGACGATTTGTATCAATTGCCAAGGTATATTCTTGGTTCAAAGCAAGCGGTGAAAGGACTTCAACTGTATGAAGAGCTTGTCCGTTTGGAGCTTTTTGAACATTTGTCACAGTAGCCACAACTGAACCAGCCTCATCCAAGATTTGTCCATGGTCAGCTACCTGTCCACCCATTTCAGCGTAGAATGGCGTTTCCGCAAAGATAAGTGAGGCAGTTCCTTCTGACACAGCTTCTACTTCTGCATTGTCAGCCACGATAGCCACCAATTTAGAAGACAATTGGCTAGCATTGTAGTTGAAGACACTTTCTACAGTGATGTTTTGAAGGGTTTCATTTTGCATCCCCATTGAGCCACCCTTAACAGCTGACGCACGCGCACGTTCTTGCTGTTCTTTCATGGCTGCTTCAAAGCCTTCACGGTCCACAGTCATACCAGCTTCTTCAGCGATTTCTTCAGTCAATTCAACTGGGAAGCCATAAGTGTCATAAAGTTTGAATACATCTTGACCAGCAATGACAGATTGACCTTTTTCTTTCAAGTCAGCTACAATGCCTTGAGCAAAGTGTTGACCTGAGTGAAGGGTACGAGCAAATGATTCTTCTTCGCTCTTAACGATTTTTTCGATAAAGTCACGTTTTTCAAGCACTTCTGGGTAGTAGCTTTCCATGATTTTTCCAACGGTTGGAACGAGTTTGTAAAGGAAAGGCTCGTTGATTCCCAATTTTTGACCATGCATAGAAGCACGACGGAGAAGACGACGAAGGACATAACCGCGGCCTTCATTTCCTGGAAGGGCACCATCACCGATGGCAAATGAAAGGGAACGGATGTGGTCAGCGATAACCTTAAAGCTCATGTTGTCGCCATCTTGGTCATAGACCTTACCAGACAATTTCTCCACTTCACGAATGATTGGCATGAAGAGGTCTGTTTCAAAGTTTGTCTTAGCCCCTTGGATAACGGCCACCAAACGCTCCAAACCTGCGCCCGTATCAATGTTCTTGTGTGGCAATTCCTTGTATTCACTACGAGGAACAGCAGGGTCTGCGTTAAATTGTGACAAAACGATGTTCCAGATTTCGATATAGCGGTCGTTTTCTATATCTTCTGCAAGCAGGCGAAGACCGATATTTTCTGGGTCAAAAGCTTCTCCACGGTCAAAGAAGATTTCTGTATCTGGTCCAGAAGGTCCCGCACCGATTTCCCAGAAGTTGTCTTCGATTGGAATCAAATGACTTGGATCCACTCCCACTTCAATCCAGCGGTTGTATGAATCTTTATCATCTGGATAGTAGGTCATGTAAAGCTTTTCAGCAGGGAAATCAAACCATTCTGGGCTTGTCAAAAGCTCATAAGCCCAAGTGATAGCCTCATCACGGAAGTAATCCCCGATAGAGAAGTTCCCCAACATTTCAAACATGGTATGGTGACGCGCAGTCTTCCCTACGTTTTCAATGTCGTTGGTACGAATCGCCTTTTGGGCATTGGTAATACGTGGATTTTCAGGGATAATGGTCCCGTCAAAGTATTTCTTAAGGGTTGCTACCCCAGAGTTGATCCACAAAAGTGTTGGATCATTTACAGGAACCAAACTTACTGATGGTTCTACTGAGTGACCTTTGGTCGCCCAGAAATCAAGCCACATTTGGCGTACTTGTGCACTAGATAGTTGTTTCATACTGTCTCCTTATTTACTTGTTTAATGTGATTGGCTTTCCAGCATTTCCACATAGTCAATCGCGACACAGAGGGAAATGACTAGATCTGCATAAGCGTCCTCAAGAACCGTTACGGTATAGGTAGAGGTCAGATGGAAGAGTTCCTTCTTAATTTCCGCAATCAGATGATCGCGATCATCCAGCAATTTGAAATTCAAATCCCAGATATTGCCCTCGATACGAAGCCCCAGATTATCAAACTCATACTTATCTCGCCAGAAGGTCAACTTCTTGCGAATGACAAAACTCGAGCCATCCCGAAGCTGAATCTCAAAACGAGGTAGCAAGGTCAAGATTTCTTTACTGATCTGACTGACCTGTTCACCAGCCGCATCATAGATGGTAAAAGTTTTGGGAATCTTAAAAAATGATCCCTCCACCTGATAGACGATTTCTCCCCTGTCATCCTTGATAGCGAAGCGTTCGCCTCCAAGACGAAACTTTTGCTTGACAAGAAATGTTTTCATCAACACCTCCAAAAATCAAAAGACAAGCTCATATCACGAAGGGCGAAAAACCGCGGTACCACCTTCATTCAATGAACTTGTCATTCTCTTGTTCTTATGCAATTGTTAAATTGAGTAGCATGACTTCCTAGCTTAGATGGCTCGCAGCACCGCCATTTCTCTGGACTAAGATAATTGAAAATCAATTCTCAACTTTCTTATTATAACGTTTTTTTAAGCTTGCGTCAACTGGAAATCATCTTCTGTCACTAAAGAACTATAAGAGAAAAGGTAAACCTAACGACGCGATGAGCGCTGGGTCGTTTGGTTTTGATTGCTCTGTTCCTCTTGTTTTTCTGTTCTTCTTCTAAACGTTTACGTTCTTCTTCCTGTTTTTTCTCGGCTTCTTCAGCCTCTTTTTTGGCTTTTTCTTCTGCTTCCATAATTAATTTATCCGCTACAGTGTAGCTGTAGATTCCAGCTTCCATATCGACCACACTTGGTTCTGACAATTGTGGCTTAATCTTGCTGTAATAAGGCAGTTTCTTACTCATTTCAGAAAGGGGAACCAAAACTTCGTCCGAATCATTCATGGTCAATCGAATTAAATCTGATGTGACCTTGCTTGGGGCTAATTCCACCTTTTGGATAGCCGCCTTGAGTTCTGGACTAATTTGAGCAAGTTCTGACGTAAAGGCTTTGATTTGTTCGCTGTCATTAAAGAGAACTGATATATAAGTTTCTGGCAAACTGACCAAGCTCACAGAACTAGTCTCAAGCTGACCACTGGAAAGAATCGGATAATGATTTTCACCAGAAACATAGTAGGCAACAATATCGTATTCCTTGACCTTGATAGTGAACTTGGTTGGAAATTGATAAACAAGCTGAGCTGATTCAACCCAATAGTTAGACTTGATCTGCTCTTCATATTTTGCCTTGTCTAGCAGAAGGTTAATCGTATAATCCGAATCCTGAATGCCTGAAGCCTGTCGAATATCATCAGCTGTAGTTTGCACTGTTCCCTCAACACGAATATCCTTCATGGTCGCATAAGGACTGAGCAAATAAGCAGAGACAACCAATAAAAGCAGACTTGGAAATAAAATCGTTAAGGCTCGTAAGATATGGAGGCCAGGAATCTTTGCTTTGGCTGGTTTTTCTTTGGTAGCCTTTTTAGCAAGCTTTTTATCCTGTTCCTCGCCCTCTTTAGCCCCTGACTCTTCTATCTCTTCTTCCTCTTTGTCAGCCTCTGAGGATTCTACTTTTTCTTCAGACTCTTCCTTAGCTGATTCTTCATCTTCCTGGTCTGTTTCACTCTCCTGGTCCTCTGACTTCTCAGATTCTTCTCCCATTCGAGCTTGTCTTTCCTTTTCCTTCTCTTCAGCTAGGGCCGCCTCTTCTTCAGCCTTCTTTTTTAGATATTCTTGGTTTCGTTTCTGCCATTCTGATAACTCTTTAAATTCTTCGAGGATTTCTTTGCCCTCATTTTTCTTATCTTTTGACATTTACTTTCCTTATGATAAATCGTTTTTCAATAGTTGATAAAAATCTGCTAGAGATTTCAATTCCTTAGAAGCCTTCATATTAGCCTGATAGTCTTCCTTGTGACTTAGTAAGTGAGAAATCTTCTCTTCCAAACTATCCAAGGTCAAATCGCTTTCTTGAAGCTCTTCTGCATAGCCTTTTTTTACAAAGTAAGCCGCATTTTCAATCTGGTCACCACGACTAGCTTCACGCCCAAGCGGCACAATGACATGTAATTTTGCCATGGCCAAGAGCTCAAAAATCGTATTGGCACCACCTCGTGTCACAACAA
The DNA here is from genome assembly GCF_001070715.1 of Streptococcus pseudopneumoniae. Lineage (GTDB taxonomy): Bacteria > Bacillota > Bacilli > Lactobacillales > Streptococcaceae > Streptococcus > Streptococcus pseudopneumoniae_H. The sequence continues at coordinate 42,987 of NZ_JVRR01000107.1, read as the reverse complement.
TATCAGCCAATTCCATCAAGGGTTGATAGAGACTGGTCACATAGTCAACACGAAAAAGATTTTGGCTCAACTCGTTCAGGCTAGAATCTCCAGTTAGATTGATAATATTGTAGCGTTCTGTCAGCTCTTTCTTATGGTCTGTCACCAATTGGTTAAAGACACGAGCACCTGCAGAACCACCGACAAACAATATAGTTGGCAATTGGGGATTAAAGTGGGTTTGAATATCCACCAATTCATCTGGTTCTGGAGTGTTTTTGTCCGAAACCTTGGTCACCGCTCCCACATGCTCGACCTTAGACAAACTTGAAGCTTGTTCAAAGGTTGAATACATCTTCGTCGCAAATTTATAGGCGATTTTATTGGCCAAGCCCATAGACAGGTCAGACTCGTGAATAAAGACTGGCACTCCTGAAACACGTGCTGCGATAACAGGTGGCACAGAGACAAAGCCTCCCTTTGAAAAAAGAGCCTGTGGACGAAGTCGTAACATGATAAAGAGCGATTGGACGATTCCCCAGCCAACTTTGAAGACGTCCAGCATATTTTGCCAAGAGAAATAACGACGCAATTTTCCAGTCGCAATGGAATGGAAGGTGACATCCAAGCCTGACTTAAGGATTTCTTGGTTTTCGATACCACGTTTATCTCCTATATAGTGGACTTCCCAGCCATCTTCGATGAACTTGGGCACCAACAAAAGGTTGAGGGTCACGTGTCCAACCGTCCCCCCACCTGTAAAGACAATTTTTTTCATATTATTCCTTTAACTCCGCTACTGTGTCGATAAAGAGGTCGCCACGTACTTCAAAGTTAGCATACATATCCCAGCTGGCATTGGCAGGACTAAGAAGAACCACGTCTCCTTGAGTCGCAAGCTCATAAGCCTTGCGAGTCGCATCTGCAATATCAGTCGCATCCATATAAGCTACACCAGCCTTGTCTGCTGCCCGTTTGACACGTTCTGCAGACTGACCCAGGATGACCATCTTCTTGAGTCCAGTAATATCTGGAACCAGTTCGTCAAACTCATTACCACGGTCTAAACCACCTGCAATCAAGATGACCTTGCTGTTGTCAAATCCTGACAAGGCTTTTTGAGTAGCCAAGATATTGGTTGACTTACTATCATTATAGAACTTAACACCCTTGATTTCATCCACAAATTGGAGACGGTGTTTGACACCACCAAAGGCTGAAAGAGTTTCTTTAATAGTTTGATTGTCTACACCACGAAGCTTGGCTACAGCAATAGTCGCAAGGGCATTTTCCACATTGTGGCTACCTGGAACTCCGATTTCATTCGCTGCCATGACCACTTCCCCACGGAAGTAGAGCTGACCATCTTCCAGATAAGCTCCATCAACCTTTTCCTGTGTTGAGAATGGTACAAGGGTAGCTTGTGTTTTTCTTGCCAATTCTTTTGCCAAGTCTTGGTTAAAGTTCAAGACAAGGAAATCAGCTGCTGTCATCTTGTTCTGGATATTCCACTTGGCTGCTACATATTCCTCAAAAGAACCATGGTAGTCGATATGAGTTGGCATGAGGTTGGTAATAACCGCAATCTCAGGATGGAATTCTTGGACGCCCATGAGTTGGAAAGAAGAAAGTTCCATGACAAGCGTGTCCTTGTCTGACGCAGTTTGTGCAACCTGACTGGCAGGATAGCCGATATTTCCTGATAAAAGACCATGTTGCCCAGCAGCAGTCAAAACGTCTCCAATCATAGTCGTTGTGGTTGTTTTACCATTTGAACCTGTGATACCGATAATGGGCGCTTCTGAAATCAAGTAAGCCAATTCCACCTCAGTCAAGACTGGAATTCCCTTGGCCAAAGCCTTTTCAATCATGGGATTGATGTAGGGAATACCTGGATTTTTCACCATAAGGGCAAACTCTTCATCCAAGAGTTCCAAAGGATGACCGCCTGTGATGACCTTGATCCCTTCTTCCAGCAAACTTTGCGCAGCTGGATTGTCCTCGAAAGGCTTCCCATCATTTACTGTCACAATGGCACCTAGCTTGTCCAACAAACGAGCTGCCGATTCACCAGACTTGGCCAAACCTAAAACAAGGACTTTCTTATTTTTAAATTGATCTATTACTTTCATGTCTCAAACTCCATTTCTACTCCTACTATTTTACCATTTTTATGGAAATAATTCTAAATGAAAACGCTCAGATTAGGCATTCTAATAAGCAAAAAAGAGAGCCGAAACTCTCTTTTTTATCTTCTTTTACTTTTTTTGACTGGCATGAGTGTGATGTCTCTCACACTAAAGTAAGCTAGGATTAACATGGCTATTGCTAGGAATATTTCTGTTGGTAATTGAAAAATTTTCAGAAAAGATAGAGCCAACAAAATTAAGAGTGCCACTAAAATACATACCATAGCGACGATATTGACTGTCCCTTTAATGCTTTCTGGTGTCGCAAATACATAGAGTAGGAGCAGTAAAATCCCTAGGACTAAATAGACCATCTTTCTCTCTTTCTAGCTCTTATTCAGCTGATTTTTTCTTCTTGTTAGCTTTCTCACGCTCTGCCTTGTTAAGGATTTGTTTACGCAAACGGATAGACTCAGGCGTTACTTCCATGTACTCATCGTCGTTCAAGAACTCAAGAGACTCTTCAAGTGTCAAGATACGAGGTGTCTTGATAACAGCTGTTTGGTCCTTGGTAGCTGAACGAACGTTGGTCATTTGTTTCGCCTTAGTGATGTTAACTGTCAAGTCATTTTCACGAGAGTTTTCACCGATGATCATTCCTTCATAAACCTCAGTACCTGGGTTAACAAAGATTGTTCCACGTTCTTCGATAGACATGATTGAGTAAGTTGTAGCCTTACCAGCATCGATAGAAACAAGGGCACCACGGTGACGTCCACCAATTTCACCTGGAATCAATGGCAAGTATTGGTCGAAGGTATGGTTCATGATACCGTAACCACGAGTCATTGACAAGAACTCAGTTGAGTAACCGATCAACCCACGCGCTGGAACAAGGAAGACCAAACGAGTTTGACCATTACCAGTTGAAATCATATCCAACATTTCACCTTTACGTTCAGAAAGGCTTTGGATAACAGATCCTTGGTATTCTTCTGGAGTGTCGATTTGAACACGTTCAAATGGTTCACATTTAACACCGTCGATTTCTTTTACGATAACTTCTGGACGAGATACTTGAAGTTCATATCCCTCACGACGCATTGTTTCGATAAGGATTGACAAGTGCAATTCTCCACGTCCTGAAACAGTCCATTTATCTGGTGAATCAGTTGGGTCAACACGAAGGGAAACGTCTGTTTGCAATTCGGCCTGCAAGCGTTCTTCCACCTTACGAGAAGTCACCCATTTACCTTCTTTACCAGCAAATGGTGAGTTGTTAACCAAGAAAGTCATTTGAAGAGTTGGCTCATCGATGTGTAGGATTGGAAGAGCTTCAACTGCGTCTGTCGGAGTGATGGTTTCACCGACAAAGATATCTTCCATACCTGAAACGGCAATCAAGTCACCTGCTTTTGCTTCTTGGATTTCACGACGTTCCAAACCAAAGAAACCAAAGAGTTTTGTAACACGGAAGTTTTTAGTTGTGCCATCAAGTTTAGAAAGGGTAACTTGGTCACCAACTTTAACAGTACCACGGAAGACACGACCGATACCGATACGTCCAACGAAGTCATTGTAGTCCAAAAGTGACACTTGGAACTGCAAAGGCTCATCTGAGTTATCTACTGGAGCTGGGATATGGTCGATAATTGTGTCAAAGATTGGTGCCATAGTCGCTTCTTGGTCAGCTGGATCATCTGACAATGAAGAAGTTCCGTTGATAGCTGAAGCATAGACCACTGGGAAGTCAAGCTGATCGTCATCTGCACCAAGCTCGATGAAAAGTTCCAAGACTTCATCCACTACTTCTGCTGGGCGAGCTGATGGTTTGTCGATTTTGTTAACAACCACGATTGGGACAAGGTCTTGTTCCAAAGCTTTTTTCAATACGAAACGAGTTTGTGGCATGGTTCCTTCGTAGGCATCTACGACCAAGACAACACCGTCAACCATTTTCATGATACGCTCAACTTCTCCACCGAAGTCCGCGTGTCCTGGTGTGTCCATGATGTTGATACGAGTTCCGTTGTAGGCAACGGCTGTATTTTTAGCAAGAATGGTGATTCCACGCTCTTTTTCGATATCGTTTGAGTCCATAGCACGCTCTGCCAATTCAGTACGTGCATCAAGCGTTTCTGATTGTTTCAATAATTCGTCAACGAGGGTTGTTTTACCGTGGTCAACGTGGGCGATAATCGCAATGTTACGGATATCTTCTCTTAATTTTGTCATGATTTCCTCTATAATATTCAAAATTTATTTTCTAACTGAACGATTATACCATAATTTCAAGTAAATAACATAACTCAAGCAAGTGTAAATGTTTTCACTATGCTTTTCTTTTCACGTCAAGCCTTTTCAAAGCAAGCGACTTATGATAAGATAGGCACAGTATGCGTTTAGATAATTTATTAGCCCAAGAAAAAATCAGCCGAAAGGCCATGAAACAAGCCTTACTAAAAGGGGAGATTCTCGTCGATGGTTGCCCAGCCCGCTCCCTAGCTCAAAATATCGATACGGGACTACAGGAACTCCTTTTTCAGGACCGAATCATTCAAGGCTATGAGCACACCTATCTGATGCTTCATAAGCCTGCTGGTGTCGTTACAGCCAACAAAGACAAGGAACTCCTAACCGTAATGGATCTCCTTCCGCCTGACATCCAGTCTGATAAACTCTATGCCGTCGGCCGACTGGACCGAGATACTACTGGTCTACTCCTTCTGACCGACAACGGCCCCTTGGGTTTTCAACTCCTTCATCCTCAGTATCATGTCGATAAGACCTACCAAGTTGAGGTTAATGGACTTCTGACGCCTGACCATATCCAAGCCTTTCAAAAGGGAATTGACTTTTTAGATGGCACTATCTGTAAACCTGCAAGATTAGAGATTCTATCTGCAAGTCCTTCCCTCAGTCAAGCCTCTATCACCATTTCAGAAGGAAAATTTCATCAGGTTAAGAAAATGTTCCTCTCGGTTGGTGTCAAAGTCACCTCTCTCAAACGTACTCATTTTGGGTCTTGGAGTTTGGATGAGAATCTTCAAGAGGGAGACTACCGTCTCCTAAACTCAGAAGAGTTGACAAGCATTCATGAATTTCTCAGAAAAAGTGGTTAAAAAATGAGCTCGGAAACATCCAAGCTCATTTTCTTATTTCTCAACTTTGACTTTCCCTTTCCAAGAATCCAATCCATAAGAAAGGATATAAATCTCAGAAAAACCTTGTTTTTTCAAGTAAAGGGCTGCATTTGTCACACGTTGCGCACGTTGGTTTTCGTAAAGAAGGACCGGTTTATCTTTACGAAGGGCTGCAAGACTAGTCTTCAACTGACTTGAAGGAATATTGCGGGCCCCAAGGATATGTTTTCTGTGGAATTCTGCTGGGTCGCGCAAATCAATCAATTGACCCGTACGAATCAAGGCTTCAAATTCCTCATTATCCACAATTTTAGCCGCACGGCGAATACGAAGGTAGTTAAAGCCCATCCACGCCAACATTGCCAGTATAAGTGCCCACAAAATCCAAGTAACCATCAGTTCTTTTCTCCATTTTTCTCAATATAATCCAATTCTACCTTGTGCTCTCTGCGAAGAACCGCTTCTGCTTCTAGATAGTCTAATTTGTCCATCAACCCTGCATCGTAAATTCGAGAGAGCTCCAACTTCATCAGTTCAATATCATATAAGCGTTTTCCCATATAAACAATAATACCAAATCGTTTGAGGAATTGCTGCACATCATAGAATGTTTTCATAAGACTCATTCTAGCAAAATTTTGTGTTTTTTTCAAGAAGAGACTCACACAAGAAGTATCACAGAAATTAAAAAAGCTGCATCTTCTGCAACTTTTTAATCTGGTGGAAAATAACCCAACTGCTCAGCGATGTGAATCGCCTCCTGCCTGTTAGCCACTCCTAATTTTGAAAAGATATTGGCCAAGTGATTGGAAACTGTACGTTTACTCACATAGACCTTGTCACAGACATCATCAATGGTCAAGCCATTTCTAACCAGTTCTAGTATCTCGATTTCTCGTGGTGTTAACACCTCTACCATCACTTCATCTGAAAAGACCTTACCACCTAGATAAATCTTTTCCAGTTTTTTCACCAACTCATCTGGGTCCATACTTTTGTCCAGAAAGCCATAAGCCCCCATAACTTTAGCTCGGTGTTCATACATTTTTTTACTGTAACCTGTCAAAATCACAACCTTACTAGAACAACCATTGTCGATAATCTCTTGTGCCAAGGTCAGCCCATCATCTTGATACAGACTCGTCAGGTTGATGTCAATCAAAATAATGTCGTAGTCATTAAAAGCAATCTCCGAAATAGTCGAAAAATTATCCACTAACTGGACCTTTTTAATGTTTTCCGATAACTCTAAAATCATCTTGATACTTTGGCTAAATAATTTATGATCATCAATTAACAAAATTTTCATAACACAACTCCTTATCAATCGGGAGAGTAATTTCTACACGAAATCTCTTATTATTTTCAAAAATCTGCATTTGACCACCTAAAACACTAATTTTATTAGACATATTTTTCAAGCCATAACCTAAGGATTTTTCTGTTTGAAGGCAGTCATTTTCAGAAATGATAAAAATAGCGTCATCATGCACATCAATCTTCAAAGAAATCCTTCCACCACTAGCGTACTTAACGGCATTAGTCGCCAATTCCTCAACCAGACGATAGGCAATTTTATCGTAAGGAGATAAAAGCTTAAAGTGGACAGGAAACTGTGTGACGACTTCATTTTCTGCGTGATAGCGTTTGACAATCCGATTAATCAGCCCTTGATACTGGATGTCTAACTGCTCGTCTGTTTCTACCATTGGCTGATAATAATCCATCCGCTCACGAATCCGCTGAACCAACTCCTCTGTCACCAGATTGATCTGTTCACCAAAAGCTTGATTGCTACTATATTTATTGAAATTTTTTATCGCCATCACATTTTGCAGGATTTCATTGTGAAGAAATTCGGAGAACTGTTGTTCTGTGTCTTCATTTGCCAGCAGACTTTTCACCATACGGTTACGCTTTAAAAAGAGAACTTTTACATAATCCCTAGCATCTAGCATTTCAGCAGAACGAAAGAGGCGAATCAATTCTTCCGAACAAATCCCGAACAATAGTAACATGATATTCAAGACCAAAAAGCTCGTGTTTAAATCTAGACGAAAGATGATGAAAATACCTACTAATAAAAACATAACTAGTAAAAATAAGTGTGAAAAAGCTTTTATATAGGACAATTTTAACTCTGATACTTTTTTTTGAAGAGAGCTGACAATTGTTTTGAAGTGTAAAAAAGCTAAAATGCCAACAATTTCCAGATACCAGACTAGGTTCATCACTCCTGAGCCCCTCGTATTGATATACAAAAAGAAATAAGAAAGAGGCAATATTAAAGCTAATATCCACAAATTTCGTCTCTGATACTTGAGTTTACTTTTCAACTCTTTATGATATAAAATCAGTAAAATCAAGGGAACAAGGTTTAAAAAGAAAGACGCAAACAAGGACAGAAATAGAAAAATTGAAGGACTTAACAGATACGAACTAATGGTGATTAGTGTCAACACAAAGGACACACTCAACAGTTCTTTTCCTATTTTCTCTCCCAGAAAGATAATAGACAGAGAACTATACACCAATAAAAAAGAGTTGAGCGGATGAAGAATATCAAAAAAGTGCAATAGGGTGCTCGCGACTCCTTGATTAAATATGGATTGCCAGCTAATGAGAAATATCATCAGAAGCAACCAAAGTTTCAACTCACTATACCGAAAGGTCACAATATTACAAATATAGCTAAATACAATTAAAGCAATAAGCAGCAATAAAACCATCTGCAAGGAAAAATCTGTCGAAAAGTCCAGAGGAATCCTATAATGAATATAAATCATTAAAGCTAGATGATTAAAAATCGTCAACCACCACAATAAAAGTGAGTTTTTCGAGAGCGATTTGACAAACTGTTTCATATGTATCCACTTCCTGAACTACTTTAATATCATTATAACACAATACCAGAATTGTCGGATTGGCAACTCTGGTATTTGACTTAATTTTCAATAATTTGCCAACTTACTCTATAAGTCACTAGCAGGTAAAGGACAAAGAGTAAGACCGCTACTCCCAGATAGGTGATATCTATAGAAATGCTGGTATTAGCGAAGTTCTCAAAATAGCCCAAAAGAGCGGTACTCAAGGCAAGTGCTAGCGGACCTGCGATAAGCAGCGGAACCAAGAAATAACTTAGAATCTGTTGCAAAAGAATAAAGCGATTTTGCTTTCTCTTATTACCAAGAAGGTATAAGATTTGATAATCATTAACACTATCCAAAGCACTTGTAGAAGTTTGAAGAGACAAGATACTGAGGGAAATAATGATAAAAATAACACTGACAAAAATCATGACAAAGACGATGACGCCCATAAATCCAAGATAAATCTCAAAAATTCTTCCTTTCGTTTGATAGGTGAACGAATTCAACTCTGCTCCATCACGGGTGAAGTAGTATTTTTCTATCCACTGACTTAAGAATGTTTCTACTTTCCGTTTGTCGATATTTTCTTTGAAATTGGCAACATAGGTCGTGTGGTCTTCCGTCAATCCAACTACTACCGTATCTGGTACAATTAAGGTTCCTGTGTCATTTGTACCCACTGACGATAAAAAGTAAACTGTTTCAAGTGGCTTTGAAGACGCAAGATTAAGAGAATAACCGTTAATCATGAGGGTTTTAGTCCTTGATAGAAAGTCCTGAATCTGCTTGGCAGTTCCTTTATAGTTAGCATTGACCAGAAATTGGTTATCTGCCAAGTCAACCTCTCTTTCACCTTGCAGTTTGCGGAGATAATTGTAGGCAGAAATTCCTAAAATCGGTACTTTTGATTCAGGAAGTTCCTTATCATGCGCCCAGAGATTGCTAGTATCAATCAAATCTTTATAGGTTAAATCACTAGAATAGATAGGATAGCTGTACTCCTCTTTGATGAGGTTAAAGTCAAATCCATCTGCTTTCAATCTGTCTTTGACAGATTCCTGAGAAAATTGAAACTCTTTACCACGGTAGAGATTGACAGTTACATCATAAGGTGAGTATTTGTTCAGCTCTCGGTTCATAGTCGTATAGGCACTACCACTAAAAACGAGTAAGCTGAGAGCCAGTGTCAAGGTCAAGGATAAGACAGCCAACGTGACCGAATTACTATCAGCTTGTTTTGAAAATTGACGGATTTTAAAAGTGTTTAGTTTGTTATAGTAGGTTTGAGGCAGTTTTCTAAGGGAGACCAAGATAAAATGGCTCAAGGTATTGTAAAATAAAATCACAAAAATCACGAAGACAGATACCAGCAAGATACCCCAGCTTTTCAAGAATGATAGATGGTGATAGTCTGAAAAATAGAGAGCACCAAAACCAATAACAGCTGTCGAAAGAATAAAGAGAAATGCTTGAAGAACTGGCTTGCCTTTTGCCAAGACAGATTTCTTGACCCCATTTTCTTGAATGAGTGCAATGATATTTTGCTTTCTAAAGGTAAGAATGTCCATGACACCAACAATAAAACTGGTGACCAAATAGGAATAAACTAGTAAGATGACAGACTTGCTATCAAAGAAAAGCAGACTACCAAAGTAATTTGCCATAAAAAACTCAGATGCAACCTTAGCTAGAATGACCAGTAAGATCACTCCAAGCAAGAAACCTAGAATCAAGGAAAAGATATTGACCAGCATGGTTTCAAAGAACAGGGTACGGATAATCTGCTTCTTCTTCATGCCCAGCGTTGCATAAAGTCCCAACTCTTTCTTGCGCCGTCCCAACACAAAATTTGTGGCGTAAACGATGAGAAAGGCAATCGCCGATAGAATCAGATAGGAAAGCAAGCCCATGTACTGGCTCATCACCGTCGTTAACATTTCCTTTGCTCCTGATAAACTTTGCATCACTGGATGGCTTGGTAAAGCATTAAAAGCGTAGAGCAAGCTATAAATCAAGGTCAGACTGAAAAAATAGATGGTATAGGTCTGTAAATTTCGAAATACATTTCGTAAAATCAATTTTGGATACATACTCTCCTCCTATCTGGTACGGCTGTAAATCTCTTGCAAATACTGTTCATTAGATAAGCTGTTACGTTCCAAATCATCCATAATCTTTCCATCACTGAGTAGCACCATCCGTGAGGAATACTTGGCTGCGGCAGGGTCGTGCGTAACCAGTAAAATGGTAATCCCAAAACTTTTATTGATTTCCTGCAAAAGCGCCATCAGTTTTTCAGAATTGGCAGAGTCCAAGGCTCCTGTCGGCTCATCTGCGATAATCAGTTTAGAATCATCAATCAAGGCTCTAGCAGTTGCCACACGTTGTCGCTGACCACCTGATAACTGATTAGGAAACTTATCTTTTAAGTTTTGGATGGCCAACTTATCCAAAATTTCCACAATCTTATCCTGATGTTTTTTGATATTTTTCCCCTGAATTTGAAGAGGTAGAACGATATTTTCATAGACCGTCAAGGTTTCCACCAAGTTGTAGGCTTGGAAAATATAGGAAATGTTTTTAGCACGATAGTCAGCTAGTTCATTTTCCTTGGCATGGATGATGTCAAAATCTTCAAATCGAATCTCACCTGATGTTGGTTTATCAATCGTTGAAATACAGTTGAGAAGTGTTGTTTTTCCACTACCACTAGCCCCCATAATTGCCAGAAATTCACCTTTTTCAACGGACAAGTTCACATCTAATAAAGCATGAACGATATTATCCCCTTGACCAAATGTTTTCGTTAATCCTGTCACAATAAGCTGTTTCATCATTTCATTCCTCCGTTTCTTTTTTACACTCTCATTATACGGTTTCTTTCAAGGTTTGCCATGAGTATTTTGTGCAATATATTCAAGTTATAAAAAACCGATGCCTTTTTCAGGTATCGGTCGATGTTGATTATTTGCGATCGTTTCTTTTTTTCATAAAGTAAACAATCCCTATGACAACAACTCCTAAGACCAGTACAGGTGCATAGAATTCTAGTGTTCCAATAATTCCTTCCATTTTATCCTCCTGTCAAAAAATAGAGAGTTTTACCCACAGCGCACGTTTGGCGAAATACATTCATAAGAATATGTCAATCACCAAGCACAGCGTCCCTGTGCTGTTAATCTAACAGCCATACCCTACCCAGCATCAGATTTACCATCCAATTCTTGGCTATCAATTTCCATAATCCAAAGAATCAATCTCAAAGTTATCTTGTTTTATTTGTATTTCTCCCGTAAATATAACACCAAATCAAAATGTTGTCAATGTTTTGTAATAAAACACTAGAGTTTTCCTTTTGTTTTATCTAACAACGAACATTATTTCTCGTACACTCATAGGAATAGGTGAAACACAATCCACAGAGACCTGCTAGTGTCATTTTAAAAGCTGTGTACCACCAGCTCCTGATTTCCCGGAAAGTTCTTGGTTTTCAACCTCGAAACTTAGAGAATCAATCTCTGAACGATTTGTATTTTTAGCCATAAGGTTGCCTCCTTCCTTCTTTTAGACGATCATCTTTACAGTAACTAGTATAAACTCTAGTATTGGATAAGTAATGAGTAAATCGTGCAAGTTTCTTATTTTCGAGAAAAATTTTTAATCTTATTTACTAAATGATTTAGATGTTTCTTCTTAACTACTTTACAGAGACTCACACACTCCCCCTGATTTTCCTATCTTCCTTGGCGATTCTGACGCAAGTGTGGTACAATAAAAACATGAGAATTCAACAATTACATTATATTATCAAAATCGTCGAAACTGGCTCCATGAATGAGGCAGCCAAGCAACTCTTTATCACTCAGCCAAGTCTTTCCAATGCTGTGAGAGATTTAGAAAATGAAATGGGCATTGAAATCTTTATCCGCAATCCCAAGGGAATCACCTTGACCCGTGATGGGATGGAGTTTCTCTCTTATGCCCGTCAAGTTGTCGAGCAAACTCAGCTTCTGGAAGAACGCTATAAAAATCCTGTCGCCCACCGCGAACTCTTTAGCGTTTCATCTCAACACTATGCCTTTGTAGTCAATGCCTTTGTCTCTTTGCTCAAGAAAAGCGATATGGAAAAATACGAGCTTTTTCTTCGTGAAACGCGGACTTGGGAGATTATCGACGACGTCAAGAACTTCCGTAGCGAGGTCGGGGTCCTCTTTTTGAACAGCTACAACCGTGACGTACTGACCAAAATGCTGGATGACAATCACCTCTTGGCTCACCATCTCTTCACAGCGCAACCGCATATCTTTGTCAGCAAGACCAACCCTCTGGCAAAAAAAGACAAGGTCAAACTATCTGATTTGGAAAACTTCCCTTACCTCAGCTATGACCAAGGGACGCACAACTCCTTCTACTTTTCAGAAGAAATTCTTTCTCAAGAACACCACAAGAAATCTATCGTAGTCAGCGACCGTGCTACCCTCTTTAATCTCTTGATTGGTTTGGATGGTTATACCATTGCGACAGGGATTTTGAACAGTAATCTCAATGGAGACAATATCGTTTCCATCCCACTGGATATTGATGACCCAATTGAGCTGGTCTATATCCAGCATGAAAAAACCAGCCTATCCAAGATGGGCGAACGCTTTATCGACTATCTCCTAGAAGAAGTCCAGTTTGATAGTTGAGAAATAATAAGAACCAATATGTAGGCTAGCAACAACCTGCATATTGGTTCTTTTTACTTATAATTAAAAGTTTCCCCTGCCAACTTATCAGCTAGCTTGGGAAAGAGACTATAAAACTTATGGGCTAGGTTCAATAAAACAGGAAGATTGAGTTCTCGTTTATTTTTTCCTATAATCTTGACAATCTTTTTAGCCACTGCATCTGGTTCTAGCAGGAAACGATCAACCGATTTGAGATAGGTACCATCTGGGTCGGCTTGGTCAAAAAATCCTGTACGGATTGGTCCTGGATTGACCGTCGTTACGTAAACACCATGATGCATGAGTTCGAGACGCAGAGCATTTGAAAAACCAATGGTCGCAAACTTGGTGGCTGAGTAGAGACTGGACTTGCCAGTAGCAATCAAACCTGCCATGCTGACGATATTGATAATATGGCCTTTTCGACTTTCCTTCATTCGAGCCGCAAGGCGACGAGACAGATTCATCAGGGCAAAGGTATTGACCTCAAACATCTGGTGAATATCTTGGTCAGAAATCTGGTCAAATTCCTCAAAGATCCCGTAACCAGCGTTGTTTATCAAGACATCAATCTTGCCATAACGGAGATAGAGGTCTGCTACCAGAGTTTCTAAGGCTGAATCATCGGTAATATCGATTTCAATCAATTCTGCATGGGGATGGTTTCCGTAGAGTTGGGCTAATTTTTCCTTATTTCGACCAAGCAATATGAGTTGGTCTTCAGGTAAAAGTTTAACCATTTCTTGGGCTAGACCACCGCTAGCTCCGGTAATGAGAATAGTAGGCATACTTATCCTTTCTGTGACTGCTAGATTTCCACTTCTTCCAAATCCTTGACCACATGGACGTTTTCAAAAATCGTTGCCGCATCTTTCTTGAGCTGACTAATATCTTTTGAAAGGAATCGGGCACTGATATGGTTGAGCAAGAGGCGTTTAGCACCTGCTTCTACCGCTACTTGTGCAGCTTGCATGTTAGTAGAGTGACCATGATTGCGAGCAATTTTTTCATCGCCCTTTCCATAAGTCGATTCATGGACCAGGACATCAGCATTGACAGCTAGACGCACACTAGCATTGGTTTTGCGGGTGTCACCCAGAATAGTGATAATCTTACCTGGACGTGGAGCTGAGATATAGTCTGCTGCCTTGATTTCAGTTCCGTCTTCCAAAACAACATCCTGACCGTTTTTGATTTTCCCAAAAAGTGGGCCAAATGGGACACCAGCTGCCTTGAGTTTTTCAGCATCCAGCGTTCCTTCCAAGTCCTTTTGAATGACACGATAGCCAACACAGAAAATAGTATGATCCAGCTCCTCTGCATACACCGTGAATTTATCGGTCTCAAGGATTTTTCCTAGAGAATCTTGGTCAAACTCATGAAAATGAATGCGGTAAGGCAGGCGCGAACCTGACACACGAAGGCTGGTTAAGACAAATGATTTGATTCCTTGCGGTCCATAGATTTCCAAATCTGTCTGCTCTTCATTAGCCTGAAAGGCACGGCTTGAAAGGAAACCTGGTAAGCCAAAAATGTGGTCTCCATGCAGGTGGGTAATAAAGATTTTGCTGACCTTACGTGGTCGAATCGTGGTTTCAAGAATACGATTTTGCGTACCTTCTCCACAGTCAAAGAGCCAAACTTCGTTAATCTCGTCCAAGAGTTTCAGGGCGAGACTTGAAACGTTGCGGGCTTTAGAGGGCTGACCTGCCCCCGTTCCTAAAAATTGAATATCCATTCGATACTTTCTAATTAATCAATATATAACATGGCTGTGCGGTTTTCCGATCGGAAATAGCGCTTGCCAGAAAAAGCAGCAGCTTCTTGCAGTAACTCCTCTTGGCTGTAACCTTTAAGACGCTTGCGACCATCAGCCAAGCTTTCCAAATCAGTCAAAGCTGTTAGACTCTCCATGCCAACAACTTCCTCATCTCCAACAGCCTTCATGTAAATCTTGCCAGACTCTTCAAAGACTAGTTGATGGGGGAAAATTTGCGCAATCTCAAAGAGCAAGTCATCCGAAATTTTCTCTTCATTTTCAGAGAAAATCCGACCTAGACCCTCACTCTCATAACAAAAACCAAAGGATTTACCAGACAGATTAAGCCGAATAAAGGGCTTGTTTTCTGAGGTGAAACTAGGTTCAGCATTGTAAAGATTCAGTTCCTGACTGACTTCTGCAAAATAATCCGTCGCAGCTTGAGGACTCTTTTTCTGGTAGAGCTCTGCAAAGTAAGCATTAACGACACTTGGCGGAGGTGTGATCAGTGCCAACTGCTCCTGCTCTGTCTTTCCAGCTAGAAGCTGATCCAGATAGACCTTATCCAGACTTGTATAACCTCCATACTTTAGAGCTAACGTTTTAATATCAGTCATAAAATTCTTCTAACCTCCATTTATTTTTCTCGGAAATGTAGCCTGTAATCACTTCGCCATCATCTTGGTAGTCACGATCTTCAAGAATCGCCACACTTTCCAAATCATGAATCTTGTAGGATTTTGAAAAAGGCACGCGCAGGGTAAAAGATTCAAAAATATCCTTGATTTTCTCTAAAAATAGTGCCTGCAAATTCTCACGACTATCCTCAGACTTGGCAGAAATGAGGGCATAAGGCGTTTGGGTAGGCGTGAAATCCTCCACCAAATCGGCTTTATTATAAAGTGTCAGACGAGGAATATCTTCCATGTCCAGGTCTTTCATGATGGACAGAACTGTTTTTTCATGCTCCTCATGGTAAGGATTGCTGGCATCGATAACATGAACCAGAAGATCCACATGCTTGCTTTCTTCCAAGGTTGATTTGAAACTGGACACCAACTCTGTCGGCAAATCTTGGATAAAGCCCACGGTATCTGTCAAAGTTACTTGGAGATTGCCCCCTAGATGAATACTCTTAGTCGTCGCATCCAGAGTCGCAAATAGCTCGTCCGCTTCATACTGGATCTTACTGGTCAAGCTGTTCATAATGGTTGATTTCCCAGCATTGGTGTAACCAATCAAACCAATCTTAAAGGTGCTGGACTCCAGACGTTTTTCTCTGACAGTCGCCCGATTTTTCTCAACCACCTTGAGTTGACGCTCGATATCTGTGATTTGATTGCGAACGCTACGACGATTCAGTTCCAGCTGGCTTTCCCCAGGTCCACGGGAACCAATTCCCCCTGCCTGACGGCTGAGCATAATTCCCTGACCAACCAAGCGAGGCAAGAGATATTTGAGCTGGGCTAGGTGGACTTGGAGCTTCCCTTCATGGCTCCGAGCTCGCATGGCAAAGATATCCAAAATCAACTGCATACGATCAATAACCTTAACCCCGAGAACTTCTTCTAAATTGACATTTTGCCTTGGCGTCAGACGGTTGTTGACGATGACAGTGGTAATTTCTTCTGCATCCACCATAAGCGCAATCTCTTCCAACTTACCAGAGCCGACGAAGGTCTTGGAGTCATACTTTTCACGCTTTTGCCTGTAGCTATCCACTACGACTGCACCAGCTGTCTTGGCTAGACTAGCCAATTCTTCCATGGAGAGGTCAAAATTGTCCATACCCTGCAATTCCACACCAATCAGCAGGACTCGCTCCTCTTTTTTCTCCGTTTCAATCATCTAAAAACTCCTCTATCTGGCTTAAAATACGGTCTTGCACACCAGATTCTCCGATTTGATAAAAGGTCACCTGCATGCGATTACGGAACCAGGTCAGCTGACGTTTGGCAAAACGACGGGTCGCCTGTTTGAGGCTCTCACTGACTTCTTCCAAGGATTGCTCTCTACGGAAATAAGGAAAGAGTTCCTTGTATCCGATCCCTTTAGCAGCCTGCACATCTGGATAATGGTCAAACAACCATTTGGCTTCGTCTATAAGTCCAGCCTCAAACATCAAATCCACTCGATGATTGATACGCTCATAAAGTTGACTACGTTCATCATCCAAGCAGATAATCAATGGTTCATACAAGGTCTCTTGATTTTCCAAATCCTGACCAAAATGGGCAATTTCCAAGGCACGCATCGCACGACGACGATTAAACTGGGGAATCTCAAGGCCAGCTTGCTCCACCAGATGAGCTAATTCCTCATCTGTATAAGGCTCTAAACTAGCCCGATAGGCCAAAATCTCCTCATGGGGAGTCTCCCCACCGAGATGATATCCTTCTAGTAGACTCTGTATGTAAAGCCCTGTTCCACCAGCGATAATAGCAAGCTTGCCACGGCTGTGAATATCCTCAATAGCCAGCTTGGCTTCTGAAACAAAATCAAAAGCCGAGTAAGACTCGGTTACCTCTCTAACATCAATCAAATGATGAGGAGCAGCTGCTTGCTCCTCTGGGCTAGCCTTGGCCGTCCCAATATCAAGTCCTCGATAGACTTGCTGGCTATCTCCACTAACCACTTCGCCATTAAAATGCTTAGCCACTTCAATGGCAAGGGCTGTTTTTCCAACAGCAGTCGGTCCAACAATCACAATTATTTTTGTTTTCATCTTTTTTCCTTGAAAAATTCCCATTTTTTCGTTACTATTATTATAACACAAAAAGGTCAGTCAGAAAAATGTGACCTCTTGAGGAGGCTGGCTGATTGAGAATATAAAGGAGGAAGACTCATGGCTAAAGGATTCGCTAAAGGTCTTGTAACAGGTGTCGCAGGAACTGTCGCTGCACTTGCAGGCGCGGTATACGCATTTAAAAAGAAAGTAATCGAACCAGAAGAGCAAAAAGTAGCTTTCATCGAAGAAAACCGTAAAAAAGCAGCTCGTCGCCGCGTATCACGTTAAGAAATAAAAGAAGTTGGGATTCATTATCTCAACTTCTTTTTTCTATTCTTTTAAATAGCTAGGTCAAACTTCAACTGTGGCTTAACAGGGTCATAATCCACCAAGTCAAAATCTTCTGCTTTGATATCAAAGAAATTGGTCTTATCTGGCACATTCAAGACCAAACGTGGTTGGCAGTTTGACGGCTCCCGACGAAGCAATTCCTGAGCTTGTTCAAATTGATTGTCATAGATATGGAGGTTGTTGATGAAATAGAAGAACTTCCCAACCTTCCAGCCAAAATGTTTGGCAATCATCATCTGCAAAGCCACATACTGCATAGCATTGATGTGATGGGCCACCAACATGTCATTCGAACGCTGAGTCAAGGTTGCATCCAGATAGATTTCCCCATCTACACGGCGGACATCAAACATGGTCTGAAAGGCGCACGGAAGAAGGCCGTCTGTCTCCTCAAAAGCTTGGTAATCCCAGAGTGATATGATATTGCGGCGATTCCAAGGGTTGGCTTCCAACTGCTTGAGAAGCTTATTGATAATGTCGTGTTTCTTAACAACGGCACCATAGCGCTCACCAATGGTTCCAGTATCTCCCACTTCCCAGTCATTCCAATAGTGAACATTGTACTTGTCATTGAGAACTTCTAGGCTATTTGACTGATCTTGGTAAATCCAGAGAACTTCTTTGATGGCTGATTTGATGGCAATAGGACGCAAGGTTGTGATGGGGAATTCCCCCTTGGCCAAGTCATACTCGGCAAAGGCACCCGTTACATACTTGGAGTTGGCAACAGTCCCATCCTTGTACTTGGGACGGGCCTGCTCAGAAAAGACACCGTCTTTGAGGATTCGTTCAATATTCTCTTTAAAAATCGTATCTGCTTTTGTCATTTACTCTCACCTCATTTATTTCCTAACTAGTATAGCATAAAAAAGAAAAGAGGAACATTACTAACTCTAGGTTAGCATTTTTCCTCTTTTATTATTTTATTGCAATACAAGTGATGCTGCTCCGATAACCCCAGCGTCATTTCCTAGAGTTGCAAGAGCTAATTTAGTGGATGTGCGTACTTGTGGGAAGCTATTTTCGTCGTAGACTTTTTGAACACCTTGTAGAAGGAATTCTCCTGCAGCTGACACACCACCACCGATTACGATTGTTGATGGGTTTAGGATTGAACCAATGTTAGCACAAGCGATTCCCAAGTAACGTGAGAAGTTACGGTAAACGATCAAGGCGAGGTCGTCTCCTTCTTTTGCAAGGTCAAAGACAGTCTTAGCAGTTACTTCTTCTCCGTTATCAATCAAACGTTTCAAGGCTGCATCGCCTTCGTATTCATCCGCATAGCGACGAGTCAAGTTGACAATCCCTGTTGCTGAAGCAACTGTCTCAAGGCAACCTTTCTTACCGCAAGTACATGCGATTGGTTGGTCAAAGTCAACAGTGATGTGGCCAAGCTCACCTGCTGCACCAGCCACACCGTGAAGCAATTTGCCTTCTGCGACGATACCACCACCAACACCTGTACCAAGTGTCATAAAGACAACATCTGGTTGGTTATCTCCAGCACCCATCCAGCGCTCACCAAGAGCTGCCACGTTGGCATCATTATCGATGAAAAATGGAATGCCCAAGGCTTTTTCAATTTTCTCTTTAATTGGTTGAAGGGTTTTCCAGTTGAGGTTGTAGGCACCGATAACAGTTCCTTTTTCACGGTCAACCACACCTGGTGACCCCATTCCGATACCTTGGAAGTCTGCTGCTGCCAATCCAAGCAAGTCCAAACGATGTTGAATAGACTCAATCATATCATCTACGATATGACTTCCCTCATCCAAAATGTTAGTCTTGATAGACCATTTTTCTTGGATTTCTCCTGCTGTTGTTAAGATTGCAAATTTGATAGAAGTTCCACCAAGGTCAATCCCAATAATCTTTTGACTCATCATATTCTCCTTTTTCATTATGAATTAACTGAAAATGCTTACAGATATAGTATAACAAAATTCAGTCATTTATGCAAAGGTTTGCATTAACTTTCTAAATTTTATCTGATTTATGGTTTCCAGAGACCTGAGGCATCTACATAGTAGCGGCCTCCATCAACTCGCTCATTCTTAGCCATTTTGCCATCTGATTTCAAATAGTAATTTCCTTGCCATGCATTGCGAGCGTATGAACCATCTGATTTCAAGTAATACCAGGCTTGATAAGAAGAGTCATAAACCCCCACTCACCTTGTGCCATTTTACCGTTTGACTTAAGGTAGTAAGCTCCTTGCCATGCATTCTTTGCATAAGATCCATCTGATTTCAAATAATACCAAGCTTGATAAGAAGAGTCATAAATCCATTCACTCTGTGCCATTTGACCATCAGCTTTCAGGTAATAGCTTCCCTGCCATGCATTTTTCACTGGATTGCCATTTCCATCAAAGTAATACCAAGTACCATCCTGCTTAACCCAACCACTTGTTGTTGCTGAACTTGTGTTGTTTTGAGCCGCAGTTGATTGTTTTGCTTTAAAGGCACCCTTAGGGGCATTTTTCAATTCACAAGCCACACCATCATGATCGCGATCTAACTTGGCAGAATACCCAGGTTCTCCCTCGTGAATATCTGCGTATCCATTCGCCCAAGCTTCTTTACAACTAGAAAAATGAATGTTTTCTTCTGCTAACACAGGCTGTGAAAACAAGGCTAAAACTGGTAAGGTAGACAGACTCATTTTTAAAAATAGACGTTTATTCATTTGTTTCTCCCATAATGTATGATATCGATTTCAATATTATTTTATCAAACTTATTTCAGCAATTCAAGGAAACTTCTGGTTATTTCTGCAAACTCCTTTGGTTTTGCCTTATTCAAGACATGAGGGCCGTCAGGGATGATCTGAAACTGGGAATTTGGCATCAGTTCTTGAATACCTTTCATTGAACTAAGATTTGGCTTATCCTTACTACCACAAATTAGTAAGGTTGGATAAGGACAAGTTCTTGATATATCAGTTAAATCAAGTGTCTTCAATTCCTCAGAAACTCCGACCATAAGAGCTTTGTCTGCTCCCTGTTTTTCAAATACCCTTTTGGGAAGTAGTTTAAAAATCAGCAACTGAAGATAAAATAAGATATTACCGGACAGTTTAAGTGGACATCCTGATAGAACCAAAGCTCGGAGATTCGGTAAATCATAACTGGAAAGTTCTAGTGCCAGGGCAGCACCTAAGGACAATCCAACCAAAACAAAAGGTTCTGTCTCTTGAGCTAGGTGTTGATAAACTCGCTCCTTGGCTTTTTGATAGCTACTGACTCCAGAAGGAAATAACTCGATAGCCTCAGAAGGATAATCTGTCAGTAGATTCCGAACTTCTTTCCAAGACTCTGCGGACTGCCCTAAACCGTGTAAAAATACCAGTTTCATCTAGTTCTCCTCTAGGCTTAATTCATACAAGCCTCTCACTGCATTACAGCCGTAAATAGCTTCTGCTTGGGCTAAATCTGCCAAGGTCAAGGCTTTCTCTTCTGCCTGTCCTGTTTCTAGCAAATGCTGACGGTAAATTCCTGGCAAGATTCCAAATCGGATAGGCGGTGTGTAGAGTTTTCCAGCGATTTTCAGAACCAAATTTCCGATAGAGGTTTCAAGCAGTTCTCCAGACTTATTGTGGTAAATCTTCTCTTGTTCTCCTAGGCTCAAATGCGATCGGTGAGTTGTTTTAAAATAGGTAAAGGCTTGTTGCAAATTGGCTTCCTGAAGGCAAAGTTTGGCATGACAGAAATGTGGACTAAGGGGTGTTAAGATTTGACGATTGACTTCTATCTCTCCAGATTTGCTGAGAGAAATTCGCAAGCGGTAATCTTGATTAACTTCACAATCCTGACACTCTTCCTCTATCTTTTGTTTCAAGTTTTCTGAATCAAATGGAAAGGCAAAATACCGACTAGCTTTTCTCAGCCTTTCTATATGTTGATTCTCAAACAGCAAGCACTTCTGGCTGATTTTCCCTGTAGTAATCAGCTGAAAACGAGCTTGTTTACGATAAAGAACTGCTGCCTTTTGATGAACCTCTCGATATTCAGATTCCCAAGTGCTATCCCATGTAATGCCTCCGCCAACTCCATAGATGGCTTTCCCTTGATACAGTTGAATGGTACGAATGGCGACATTAAAAATCCGTCGTCCATTTGGAAGCAAGAGACCAATCGTTCCACAGTAGACTCCACGCGGTTGTGGCTCCAAGTCCTTGATAATCTCCATAGTCGCAATTTTGGGAGCTCCCGTTATGGATCCACAAGGAAAGAGAGAGCGAAAAATTGTAACTAAATCAACATCTGCTCGCAACCGACTCTTGATGGTCGAAGTCATCTGCCAAACAGTTGAATACTGCTCTACCTGACACAGACGCTTCACGTGCTCGCTCCCCACCTCAGAAATACGATTCATATCATTGCGCAAGAGGTCCACAATCATCATATTTTCAGACCGATTTTTAGGATCCTGCTCCAACCAACTGGACTGCTCCAAGTCTTCTTGGTCAGTCATTCCCCGCTGGGTTGTTCCCTTCATCGGTCGCGTTGTCAACTCGCGGCCATTTTGCTCAAAAAAGAGCTCTGGGCTCATGGAAATGACTGCCATCTCATCATGTTCAACATAAGCATTGTAACCCGCCTCCTGCTCTACCACCATACGATTGTAGATGGCAAAAGGATTAGCGCTTAAGTCCTGCTTGAGTTGGACGGTGTAGTTGACCTGATAGGTGTCTCCCTGCCGCAAATGATGATGTATCTGGGCAATCGCCTTTTCATAGTCCTCTGCAGACGTTACTTCCTGCCAATCAGAAGGCAAATCAACCTCATCATACATCAGAGGAATAGGGGATGTTTCTACGCTATCATGAACGGTAAAATATAGCAGGTACTCTGCCAATAAAGGAGTTTTATGAACTGCTAATTTTTCCTCAAAAGCAGGTGCAGCCTCATAGCTGACATAGCCCACCACATAGTAGCCCTGCTCTTGGTAACTTTCCACTTGTGCCAATAAGGCTGTTACTTCTGTTAAATTTCTGGTTTTTAACTCTTTGATAGGCTGGGTAAAGATGTATCGCTCCCCCAAAGCCCTAAAATCAATCACTGTTTTTCTATGCATACCTTAAGTATAGCATAAAAAGGCAGATACAGACAAAGCTGATCTACCTTTTTTCATTTTACTAGTCCTATCTACTATTTAGTGAATAAATCTCCAGTAAATCCGTCTGATTTCTGCAATAGTTGTTTGTAAACTTTCCATTTAAGATTCACTGTATTATCAAATTTATTACCTTGAAGGTCTTTTTCAACTGCAGCATCGAATAGCTCTTGAAGTTTTTCATATGTTGAAATCTTTTGACCATCAATTTCAATTTCTACAAAACCTTTCTCAGCTTTAGCTCTGACTTCTTTATACCATTCTTTCTTCCACTCTTCTAATGTATTAAATCTACCTTTAGAAACTTTTTGGATGATAAAGTCATCACCTAGACCTACGTTGCCGGCTGCTTTAGATTCTTGTTTATACTTGTTAGATGCATACCCTAAGAATCCATCAAGGTAACCGTAGTAGCCCCACATACGGAATGTATTGTGTTTGAATGAGATTGAGCCAGCCGTACTCTTACTTGTGTTACCACCATAAATACCAGTCATCATATTCACAACAGTATAAGCAGAATCGAATCCTTCAGTACGGTAATGACCATTACCTGGTAGCCCGTGTTTAGTAGCGAAGTTGTTATCTACAAGTTGATCAATAGCTGTCAGTTTCATACTCTTCTCATCATCATTTAAATCACGAACTAAATCCCATTGGTGTGGTGCACCTTCTAACTTATTATAGCTCGCTTTTTCGCGATATTTCTTATCGATTTTCTTGAACCACTTATCGTTAGTTCCAGTATTTTTCTTGATGACAGATTCTGCTTCTAAGTAATCAAGCATCATCATTGATTCGTTATAGTTCTTCATGTAGTGATCAATCTTCTCACGACTACTTAACATATTAGGATCATAGTTATAAATTTGTGTACCGTCATTTTTACGTTCGTACGCCATATTTAATCCAAGTGAACCATATTCACCATTATAGTTTGTAAGTGATGGCGATTGTAGCATACCTTGAGCAAATGATTCAATATCTGTCCCTTCACGGTGACGCCATGTTCCTAAGTAGGCCATACGGTCATTGATATGAGTTGTTTCGTGAGTGAATGCAGATGTACCATAATCACTAATCATACTAGAGATGATGTAGTATACAGCTTCTGAGTTTTGTGGATTAGAAAAGATATAAGCATACGCACCCATACCGTTATATCCGTGCCATTTACCTGTAGGTCCATAGAACTCACGAACTGGAGCATAGTCACCATTCTTATTATGACCCATTCGGTCAGCCCATCCATTACCTGGAACATCTTGGTTATCCCAAATTGCTGATGGGACCATATTTTCAGATTTCAACAATTGATTACGTACATTATCAGCAGCAAGTCTTGACCAGAAGTCTAAGTAATTAATTTGCTCTTGTGCACGTAAATCTATTTCTTTCTTGAACGCTTCACGTTCAGCTTCTGTATTCTTACCATATTTCTCAAATGCACTAAACGCTAGCGTATTGTACGTTGAAATTAAGAACATGTGAGCCTTCTTCGTATTAAGAAGCGGTAAAATGTATCGACCATGTTCACCGTTATTTAAGTTTTCATATAAGTGATATTTCTTATTAGCAAAATCAGGGTTAGATGATTGTTTCTCAACTACATAGTTAGTATGAGAAATAGCTTTCTTATACCACACATTCATATCAGTATCTTCTGTAAAGAGTTTCATGTTATATGTTAAGAAGTCATTTAAATTACCTTTACCTGTTGCTCCCGCAATCACATCACGATAAGCATCTTGAGTTCGGTCCCCTTTCAAGAAATGTTCACGTGAACCAATTTGAATCAATCTATCGATAACGCTAACGTTCTTACCATAAAAATCAGGCTTGAACATCATAAGGTCTTTAATGCTCATATCATTGTATTTAAATCCATAATAACGATTTAAATAAGTAAGACCCATCATAATTTTAGCTTTATTGTCTTCAACTTTCTTGAGAAGGGCTTTCATTGCAGCTTCATCACTATTCAATTGATGGTCTTCATTTTCGACTAAAGCTTTGACTAATTTATCCAAATTAGCTTTAGTTTCTTTGAAGCTTTCTTCAAGGAACAAGTTACGAATGTAATTGTTCTTATGATTGTCACTATTCTCAGCTGGTTTGTTACGTTTATCCATTAACGCACGCACTTCAGGTGAAATCAATTGAACGCTATCTAATTTCGCTTTAATATCGCTGATTAATTGTGTTCTATCTTTAACCACCATATTTGGTGTGTAAACTACATCTCCTAAATCTGTAATACCGTATTCTTTTACTTGTTCCACGTTTGATGTAGCTTTTGCTGATACAGCTTTTTCTTCCTTAGTACCATCAGCATAATGAATCATAATATGATCAACATCTGACAAGTCCGTTACAAATTGTCCATCTTTCATACCTGTCACAGATAATACTTCTGTAGTTAGTAATTTAGATCCTTCAGGAATCTTATTACCTTGATTGACAATCCATTCTTTGTTGTAGAATGGTTGAAGTTTTTCAACATTACGGTATGCAAGTTCACGTTCTGCATTGTAATCTTGAGTATCTTTATAAGTATCAGCTTTTGGTTTTATGTTGTTAAGAGTGTTAACTACTGGTTCGTTAATTGCATATTCATGAGCAGTGATTCCCAGTGTTGCAATTTTCTTATCAGCTTCTTCCTGAGATATTGATTTAATACGATTTTGTTGTTTAGAGTATCTATAAGAAGATTTACCTTCACTTACACCGTCAACAACGAAATTTCTATTTACTCGATCCCCTGTGTAATATGGATCGGTATCGATATCATGTGAACCGTAGAAAATTTCACCGTTCTTAACTTTCATCATAGAAACAGTGTCTTCTATATAACCAAGATAGTTTAAGCTTCCAACAGCGCCACCAACTTCAATTGGGTCTTCAACATCTATTGTACCTTTAACGACAGATTTCTTAATTGCTCCGTCTCTACCGACAGCATTGTTATCTCCGCCATTTTGTGACCAATAAGATATACCTGCAGCTTTAGCTCGCTTACCTTTAATATTAGCCTCAACGTATGCTTTTTCGACATATCCTTTCCAGTTTTCTCCAACAATACCTGTTAAGAATTTATCCCCATCTCCAACAGAAGTTACATTACCAATAAATGCAACATTAACTAATCTACCACCACTATCAATTTTATCAATGAAACCAGATACCCAGTTTCTGCCGAGCACATTACCTTTGACTTTAACATTCTCAATAAGGCTACCACCTTTGATCACATTTGCTACAGATGCAATTTGATCAGCCCAAGGCATATTAATATTTACATTAGCGAGATTAATATCGTGGATTTTACCACCTTCAATATTAGCAAATAAAGGTCGAGCTGTATTGTGAATAGTGAAACGATTATCTCCATTGCTTGATAATGTACCTTTAAACGTAGCTGTCACATAAGATTTACTTGGAGTTGGAACATTGGCTGCATTAAGATCTGCACCCAGTTTGAACTCTCCAGTAGGGTTAGCTTGAATATCTTTTACAAGCTCGTTGAAGCTATAATAAATATTACCTTCTTTTAATTTTTGTTTTTCAAAGTAATGAACATACTCTTCACTGAAAGTATCATCTTCTCTACGTTGAACTAAGTCTGGAGCTTTTGCTACCACTTTGTACAATGTTTTTCCATCAACAACCACTTCTTCAACAGAACTTACCGCTAGTCTTGTTGTTTTGTTATCATGAGTTGTCACTCGTAAGTAAAGTGGAGCAACGTCTGTCGGTTTTTCAGTTATTAAACTTTTATCCGTTTCGACGCCATTTTCATCCACACTAATCAAGCTAGTTGACGCAATGTTCTTGATTTCAACTTTCTTCAAGTCTAAACGAAGTGGTTTTTCATCTAAGGTCGTTGTTTCATCACCTTGACCGCGATTATAAGTCATTCGCGTTGCTACTTTATAATCTTTATAAAGATTCAAACCTTCAACCACATCTTCTAGTTTTTCTTTAGATAGGTCGATGGTTTTAACAACCTTATCTCCATCTTTAATTTCAGCTACGATGTTCTTAATTTCTGCATTATCAGCATTCTCTAAATTATAGTTTAAATTTGCAGAACGATTCATCGCATTATCTGTGATACTCGTTAATGTTAAAACAGGTACCGATTTTTCTTTTGGAGTCTCATGATCATGTGACGTAGGTTGGTCCACTGGTTTTGTTACAGTAGGTGTTTCCACTGGTTGGTCAGCTGGTTTCATCACAACTGGTTGGTCAGCTGGTTTCATCACAACTGGTTGGTCTACTGGTTTCTCAGCTGGTTTCGTCACAACTGGTTGGTCTACTGGTTCCTCTGTTGGTTCCGTTTGTTTTTCTACAGCAGGCGTTTCCACTTTTGGTTCTTCAACAGGTTGATTAGCAGCCTCATCTCTTGTTTCTACTACTGCTGGCTGTGCATCTTCTTGTTTCGGTGTCTCTTCCGATACCTTATCCTCTTTAGGATCTTCTTGTTGTGATGAATCTTTTGGTATCCTTGGTTGCTCCGGTTGTGTAGGTTGCACGGGTTGTTCTGGGACTTTTGCTTGTTCTACTGGTGGTTCAACGTTTGATTCCTCAGCTGGTTTGTCTGATGGTTGACTTTCTGGCTTAACTGCTACTTTTTCCTCTGGTTTTGACTCAACTTTTCCACCTACTTCTTCAACTGGAGCTGGTTCTGCTGAATCTTCTTTTTCATCTTTTCCTTTAGGGAGGGGCTCGTCAGTAGGTTTTACCTCCGATTTTAGTTCTTCCTTTGGACTTTCTTCTGTTTTAGGTGCTTCTTCTTTTGGAGCTTCCTCTGTCTCTACTGCTTGGTTTTCTGGCTTAGCTTGCTCCTGATTTGTTGTTACTTGGGGATTCTCAACTTCGACTACAGTCACCTCTCCAGGTTTAGCTGAGGCTTCTTCTAAAACAGTGTCCAAGCCAAGCGTTTTGAGGATGTCACCTGATAGATAACCAACATAGTGATAACCCTCCATTTCAACAACACCCTCTCGACTAGCTGGTGCTAGGGTCGCAACTGGGTCTACAGCTCCTGCACTAGGAAGGACTACCAATCCCATAGCTCCAACTAGAAAGACGCTGGCAATTTTCTTTCTCTTGTAGATTAAAAGCAAGCTCCCAACAGTCAGCAAACCAAAAGCTGTCAAAACAGATGCTTCTGTCCCTGTTTGTGGCAGCTGGTCTTTTTGATATACCAAACCATATACAACTTCATTTCCATCAGGCTTTCCTGTCTGGATTAAATCTTTAGCTTCTTGTGAAATAACCTCTTTATCTACATAGTGATAGGTGGCTGCGTCCACTACAGAAGGAGCCATCAAAAGGCTTCCAAGAAATACAGAACCTACAACTCCCTTAATCTTACGAATTGAAAAACGGTCTTTTTTAAACACTTTCATCTCCTTTATTTATGCTCACGACTTTCTGATAGAATCTTGCGGATAGTGCGCACGCGCACCTCCGACTAATTTTGGACGACTAGCCAGTGCCGTTACATGGGCATGACCAATCTCTCTCAAAAGAGGACGAATTGGAACCTGAACATGCTTAACATGCATGCCAATTGCAGTGTCTCCGATATCCAATCCAGCATGAGCCTTGATAAATTCAACCTCGACTGGATCCTGCATAAACTTGAAGGCTGCCAATTGACCTGAACCTCCTGCATGGAGAGTAGGAAGGACACTGACCATTTCCAGACCAAACTGCTCTGCCACCTGACGTTCAACAACGAGGGCTCGATTGACATGTTCACAACCTTGAACGGCTAAATGGATACCTCTACTACCTAGAATACCCAAGACAGTCTCCACTATCAGCTCACCAATCTCTTGACTGGATTCTTTCCCAATCTGACCACCTAGCACCTCACTAGAAGATAGACCTAAAACAAAAAGGGCCCCCTGTTTCAAATTGGCCTTCTCTAAAACATCTTCTAATACCTGACGTGTTTCTCTTTGAATCTGTGTCTCGTTCATCTCTGTCACCTCTTTTGTCACCCTTCTATCATACCGTTTTTTCTTGTTTTTAGCAAGATAGACAACCTAGAAAGCTTGCCCAATTACGCATAAAACTCCCAGAATTGACTGGGAGTTAGCTAGTTTCTATGCTATTTATGTATATTTCAACCGTCGTTCCTTTGTCGGGTGCAGAATCAATCTTCATCTGGTAATTGTCTCCAAAATGAAGTTTGAGCCGTTGGTCGACATTTTGAAGACCAACTCCCCCACGTTTGAGTTGACTTTGACTACTATCACCAGCATCTTGGAAGCCAACTCCATCATCCTCAATACGGATGACCAATCCTGAATCCTGTTTCTGGACAGAAACTCTAATATGTCCCTGACCTTCCTTCTCCTTGATGCCATGGTAAAGAGCATTTTCCACCAAAGGTTGTAACACCAACTTGGGCAAGATTAGCTTATCAAAGGCAGGATTTTCAGCAATCTCGTATTCCAGCTTATCTCCATAACGCTGTTTCTGGATAAAGAGATACTGGCGGACATGATTGATTTCGTCAGACAGGCAAATCAAATCCTTGCCTTGATTGAGCGCCAAGCGGAAATAGGTTGCCAAAGACTTGGTCACCTGCACCACGCGCTGACTATCCTGAAATTCAGCCATCCAGATGATAGTGTCCAAGGTGTTATAGAGGAAATGGGGGTTAATCTGACTTGATAGGGCTTGAAGTTGGTACTGACGGGTCGTTGCTTCTTGCCTGCGAATATCCGCCATCAGCTGATCAATCTGATCCAACATAGCATTGAACTGGCGAGTCACTTCTCTCAGTTCATGGGCACCAGTTTCCTTGGCACGAAGATTCTGACCACCAGAAGCAATCTCCAGCATGGTTTCTCTCAAGTCATTCAGAGGAGCAATCCAGCGTTTAAGACTAAGCCACACCAAGCAGAGACAGACAAGAAGAGATGTGATACTAGCCCCAAGCAAGGTCCACAAGAGTTGATTCCGAACCTGGTCTAACTTCTCCAACGAAGACACACCAAGCACCGTCCAATCAGTTCCAGCAATCTTTTCCTGACTGACGTAGGATTTGTGATCTGGAGTATAGCCCTGCCCTGTCTCGATGTAGGTTTTCATGGCCTCCATTTCGCTAGATGAACTATAAACTGTGTGTTGAGGATGATAAACAAATTCATGGTTTTCATTGATAATAAAGGCAAAGCCCTGCTGACCCAACTGAAGTTGATTTAGATAGGCTTCCAGAGTTTCATAAGAAATATCCAAACGAAGCACGCCCAGATTGGCTCCCTTTGCATCAACAAGTTCTTGAGTGACAGAAATGACCCATTGACTATCTGATTTACGAGCTGGAGTCAAAACTGGCATGGATCCCTGATGAATGGCCTTTTGGTACCAGTCCTCAGCCATCATATCTGAGGAGGTTTTCATCTGCACACTATCATCTGTAGAAATGACCTGACCTGATTTGGTGACCAATACAACAGCTTTCAAGTCCTGGTCTGCCTTCAAGATAGTTAAAAATAGATCTCGAATTCCCTTGACCTTGTCTTGACTGGGATTCTCAGCATAGGCTAGGACATCCGTCTGCTGGGTCAAACTGGTCGAGGTGGTTTCTAATTTTTTGATATAAGACTGGATAAAGTGGCTAGTTTGGCTGATAGTCGTCTGGCTATTGCCCTCAATGCTAGCCTCAATGGCTGATGAACTAGATTGATAGTAGAAAGTCCCAACCAGAGCTAGGAGAATGAGAAAGACCAGAAAGATGGAAATAACCATTCTGACTAGGAGAGAAGAACGCTTCATCGACCTTCCCCCTTCTTAAACTGACGAGGTGTCACACCTGCAATCTGCTTAAAGCGTTGGGTAAAATAGTTCATATCTTCAAAACCAACCTTTTCGGCTATCTTATAAATCTTTAAATCTGTAGTTAAAAGCAAGAGCTTGGCTTGTTTGACACGTTCTCGCACCAAATAATCCTGAAAAGGCAGACCCAACTCTTTCTTAATCAAAGAACTCAGATAAGTCGGACTAAAGCCCAAGTCACTGGCCAAAGACTTTAAACTAAACTGACTATCAGCCAGATGAGACTGGATTTTCTGGGCCATGTTTCCTTCAAACTTATCGGTCAATAAATCTTGTAACTGCTCTTCCTTTTCTTCCTTATCCAACTTTTGCTTGATTTTCCCCAACATTTCCTCAATATCCTGACGAGAAAAGGGTTTGAGTAGGTAGTCGTCCACACCGAGTTTGACAGCAGATAAGGCATAATCAAAATTATCATAACCTGTCAAAAAAACTAGATGCACCTGAGGATAGGTTTCTCGTACCAGACTGGCCAACTGGATGCCATTTAGCTGAGGCATGTTGATATCGGTTAAAATGATATCTGGCACCTGCTTTTGTATCAATTCCCAAGCCTGTCTTCCATTTTCAGCCTGACCGATGATTTCCATATCGTAGGCTGCTACATTGACCAGTTTGGTCAAGCCTTGTCTAACCAGAAATTCATCTTCTACGATTAAGATTGTATAGGTCATGCTTCTCTCCTTTGTCACTTACTAGTATCAGTATAGCAAAATTCTCCTCTAACTGCTTAGGAAATACTTCTTATACTCAATGAAAATCAAAGAGCAAATTAGGAAGCTAGCCACAGGTTGCTCAAAGTACGGCTTTGGGGTTGCAGATAAAACTAACGAAGTCAGCTCAAAGTACAGCTTTGAGGTTGTGGATAGAATTGACGAAGTCAGCTCAAAGTACGGCTTTGAGGTTGTGGATAGAGAGACTGGGCAAAAGTCTTTTAAATTAGAAAACGCATAGTATCAGGTGTTAAAATACTTGATATTATGTGTTTTATTGTTAGAAAATTTGCTTTATTTTCTCCTCAAATTGAGTTTTTGTCCAGTCTCAACCCTACCCACGGTAAGGCGACGCTGACATGGTTTAAAGTGATTTTCGAAGAGTATCAATCAACATAATCTAGTAAATAAGCATATCCTTTTTCTTCCATTTGGTCTTTGGGAATAAAGCGGATGGAAAGACTATTGATACAGTAGCGCAAGCCGCCCTTGTCCTGTGGACCGTCCGTAAAGACATGCCCAAGGTGAGAATCTCCAACTCGACTTCTCACTTCCATGCGCGTCATATTGTAGGACTTATCTTCCTTGTAGGTAGCAACATCTGGACTGATTGGTTGGGTGAAACTAGGCCAACCACAACCAGACTCAAACTTGTCCTTTGATGAAAAGAGGGGTTCGCCAGTTGCTACATCCACATAGATACCAGATTCAAATTTATCCCAGTAGCGGTTTGAGAAAGCTCGTTCTGTTTGATTTTTCTGGGTAACTGCATACTCCTCAGGTGATAGGGTCTTTTTCAATTCATCATCACTTGGTTTTGGGTATTTGCTGGCATCGATGACGGGGTAGGCTGCCTGATTAACATTGATATGGCAGTAGCCATTTGGATTTTTCTTGAGGTAGTCTTGGTGATAATCCTCAGCCACTACGAAATTCTGCAAACTCTCCTTTTCAACTGCTAGAGGTTGGTCGTATTTCTTAGCCACCTCATCAAAGACTTGATTGATTACCTCTAAATCCTTGTCATCTGTGTAATATACACCGGTACGGTACTGGGTTCCCACATCATTTCCTTGTTTATTTTTGCTAGTTGGATTGATAATGCGGAAATAATGAAGCAGGATTTCCTTGAGAGAAATTTGATTAGCGTCATAGGTAACATGGACGGTTTCCGCATGTCCTGTTTGGTTGATCAATTCGTACTTGGTTGTTTCCCCTCTACCGTTTGCATAGCCTGAAACGGCATCTGTCACTCCGGGAACGCGGGAGAAATATTCCTCCACTCCCCAGAAACAACCTCCAGCTAGATAAATTTCATGCAAGTCTGCGTCTTTATTAATTTCTGTTTTTTTCACTGTTTTTCCTCCTTGGCTAACTGCCGCTTTCTCAATTTGCGAGCTATCTGTCTGCCCTGCATTTCGCATCAATAGAAAATAGAAACCGGTTATGGCTAGGAAAAAGATTCCTGCCAAGACAAACAATTTTACTTTATCATTCATGACCTTTCCCTACCCCATTTCTTTCAATTCTTTTAAAATCATATCCTTATCCATAAAACCTGGTTGCGTTTTGACCAATTTTCCTTCACCATCTATAAAGGCTTGAGTTGGGTAGGAACGAACACCATAAGTTTCCAAAAGTTTGCCTGATGGGTCAACTAGGACTGGGAAATTTTTATAATCCAATCCCTTATACCAATTCTTAAAGTCCGCTTCAGATTGCTCTCCCTTATGTCCTGGTGACACTATCGTCAAAACTACATAATCATCGCCAGCTTCTTTAGCAATTTCATCCGTATCTGGAAGACTAGCCAGACAGATGGAACACCAAGAAGCCCAGAATTTGAGATAGACTTTCTTGCCCTTGTAATCAGATAAACGGTAGGTCTTGCCATCTACTCCCGTCAGTTCAAAATCAGCAACTTCTTTCCCTTTAGCTGCGCTTGTTTTACTAGCTGTCTGCTCCATCTTCATTTCATCTTTCATTTGGTGTTCACTGGTCATGGACTTGCCTGAACAAGCCGTCAAACAAAGGAGCGAACCTGCTCCAAGAACACATGTTTGCCATTTTTTCATACTGATATTCCTTTCCATTTTATTCAAATAATTGACTTAAAATTGAAGCATTTCCAAACAGAACTAAGAATCCCATCACGATAATAAGAAAACCACCTACTTTTTTGAGAATCCCGAGATAGGGATGAAGTTTTCGGAAATGTTTCAAAACATAACTAGAGGCCAGAGCTAGAATCAAGAATGGTAGCGCCAAACCCAACGTGTACACCAACATGAGACCCGCTCCCTGCCAAGCTCCTGAGCCACCTGAAGCCGCCAAGGCCAAAACAGACCCCAGAACCGGCCCCACACAAGGCGTCCAAGCAAAACTAAAAGTCAACCCCAGTAAAAACGCCTGACTATAGCCCTTACCATTTTGCCCCTGTCCTTGCAGTTGTAACCTCTTTTCCTTATAAAGCCCCTTAAAATGTAGAATCTCCATCTGGTGCAAGCCTAAGAGAATGATAACCGCACCTGTCACATATTGGAACCAAGAAGCATAAAGCAAATCGCCTAAAAAACCAGCTCCATAGCCCAACAAAATAAAGATAAAGGAAATTCCTGCTATAAAGGCTAGCGTTCGCAATAAACTAGTGACTGAGATTGAAAATTTGCCACTAGAAGCTTGAGCACCATCCTTATCATCTAGTAACACCCCTGCATAAACTGGTAACAAGGGTAAGATACAAGGAGAAAAGAAGGATAGAATCCCTGCCAAAAAGACACTTAGAAAAAAGAAAATATGACCCATAAAGTTCCTCCTATCATTTTATTGATAGATTTATTATACTCCTTCCATTTTCGAAAAAACAGGGACAATGATAAGGGAAAATAGGAATTTAATCAGATGATTTAGAAATCTTGCAAAAAAAGCCAGACAAAGTCTGACTTCGATGGAAGCAGAAAAGAGAATTCAACATTCTTCCCTACTTACCTGATAATAAATAAGGTCCGCAAGATAGCACTTTCTCTCCACCCCATTTGCAACAGTTTTTAGATAGGACATTCCAGCCTTCTCCATGACACGACCTGAAGCTGGATTGAGACTGGCATATCGAGCTCTAACTTTTTGAAAACCTGCTTGAGTAAAACAGAAGTCCAAGACAGCTTTCAAGGCCTCCGTCATCATACCATGACCCCAGTACTTCTTGCCTAACACATAGCCAATTTCACAAGAAGAATTGTTCTCATCTATTGCAACGATGCTGATATCTCCTATCACTTGCTCTGGATTTTCTTTGAGACAAATAGCCCATTTGTAATAGTTGGGATTGGTATAGGAAGCAATCCAGTTACGAATCGAGTTTCTAGTGACCTCGACATCAGGATGGGGATCCCAGGTAACATAGGTCAGATTCTCAGCGGATGAAGCCCAATTTTGAAACATGGCTTCTGCATCACTCTCCACAAATCTTCTCAAGATTAAACGGTCTGTCTGTAATGTTTGCGTACCGATAGATTTCACGATACTACCTCACTTTCTGATAGATAATTCTCTGTCCAATCTCCATTGAAATTTGTTTTGCTTTTGAATTTCAAGGTAATAAGCTAAAAAGGTCCCCCGGACCTTCTCTCACTTTCTTATTTCAAGGTGAGAGGCTGAAAACCTCCGCTGGAGATTTTTCTTGCTTTTTAATTTCAGGGCTCAAGCTAAAAAGGTCCCCCGGACCTTCTCTCACTTTCTCATTTCTAGGGGAGAGGCTGAAAACCTCCACTAGAGGTTTTCACTCCCAAAAGTCATCAAATACGGTGATTGGTAGGTGGCGTTTGTGTTGGCCTTTGTGCCACCAGTTTTCGATTGTTACTTGGGCTTCTGGGCTGATTGTTTTGCCTTCGAGGTAGTCGTCAATCTCTTCATAAGTGACTCCGAGAGCTACTTCGTCAGCTAGGCCTGGTTTGTCTTCTTCTAGGTCTGCTGTTGGAATTTTTTCATAAAGGGCTGGGTCTGCACCAAGTTCCTTCAATAGTTGTTTTCCTTGACGTTTATTGAGACGGAACAGTGGTAAAATATCCGCACCACCGTCACCAAATTTGGTAAAGAAACCTGTGATATTTTCCGCAGCATGATCTGTTCCAATAACCGCTCCGCTATGGGAAGCTGCAAGGGCATATTGGGCAATCATACGGCTACGAGCCTTGATATTTCCCTTGTTGAAGTCTGAAACAGAGCTTCCTGTCGCTTCAACTGCAGCTGTCATGTCGTCAGCAGATTCCTTGATATTAACTACCAAGCTGACATCTGGCTGAATAAAGGCTAGGGCTTTTTGAGCATCTGCTTCATCAGCTTGCACTCCATATGGCAGGCGGACAGCGATAAATTTGTAGCTGTCGTCTCCCGTTTCTGCTCGCAGTTCTTCCATGGCCAGTTGAGCCAATCGTCCTGCTAAGGTTGAGTCTTGTCCTCCAGAAATCCCTAGTACAAAGGTTTTTAGGAAGGAATGTTTTTTTAGATATCTTTTTAAGAAATCAATAGAACGACGGATTTCTTCCTGGGCATCAATCACTGGTTTCACACCCAGTTCTTGGATAATCGTTTCTTGCAAACTCATTCTTCTTCTCCTTCACCGAGGGCTTCCTTACGCATCTTGTCAATCAAGTCCATCTTGTCTTGCCATACATCACGCGCCAAATCCACTGGATAATGCTGCGGATTGAGCACGCGCTTGTACTCATCCCAAAGCTTGTCAAATTCCTTACGAGCATAAGCCTGAATCTCAGTCAAACTAGGCAGGTTATAAATCAATTTCCCGTCCTTGAAAATATCCACCAAGAGAGGCACAGCATCAAAATTACGAACCGTCTTCTTGATATAAGTATAGGTCGGATGGAACATCTTGATTTCTGTCATGTCACTCACATTCACACCATCATAAGTGATGTAGTCACCCTCTGACTTGCCTTTTTCACGACTGGTAATGCGCCACACCTGCTTCTTACCTGGCGTAGACACTTTTTCCGCATTATTAGACAGCTTGATGGTATTGCGCATCTGACCATTTTCATCTTCGATTGCAACAATCTTGTAAACTGCCCCAAGAGCTGGCTGATCATAGGCTGTGATCAGCTTGGTACCCACGCCCCAGACATCAATCTTAGCCTTTTGCATCTTGAGGTTGAGGATGGTATTTTCGTCCAAATCATTAGAAGCATAAATCTTAGCTTCTGTAAATCCAGCCTCGTCCAATTGCTGACGAACTTTCTTGGAAATGTAGGCAATATCCCCAGAGTCAATCCGCACACCCATAAAGTTAACCTGGTCACCCAGCTCACGCGCCACCTGAATGGCAGCTGGTACCCCAATACGAAGGGTGTCATAAGTATCCACAAGAAAGACACAATTTTTGTGGGTCGCAGCATAAGCCTTGAAAGCCTCATAATCATTGCCATAAACCTGCACCAAGGAATGTGCATGGGTCCCCAAGACAGGAATGTCAAAGAGTTTACCAGCACGCACGTTACTAGTTCCATTGGCACCACCAATCACCGCTGCGCGTGTTCCCCAGATAGCCGCATCCATCTCTTGCGCCCGACGTGTCCCAAACTCCATCAAGGGTTCATCTTCAATAACCGAACGAATACGAGCTGCCTTAGTAGCCACCAAGGTCTGGTAGTTGACGATGTTCAAAAGAGCTGTTTCGACCAACTGACATTGGGCTAGAGGGCCTTCCACCTGTACAATCGGTTCATTAGCAAAGATCAAGTCCCCTTCTTGGGCAGAACGAACGGTCAACTCCAACTTGAAATTGCGGAGGTAATCCAAGAACGCCCCATGATAGCCCAGCGACTCCAAATAGGCAATATCACTATCTGAAAAACGCAAGTCTTCAAGATAATTCACAATTCTTTCCAAACCTGCAAAAACCGCATAGCCATTCTTAAAAGGCTGCTGGCGGAAATACACCTCAAAGACCGCCTTTTTATTGTGAATCCCTTGGTCAAAGTAAACCTGCATCATGTTGATCTGGTACAAGTCCGTGTGCAATGTCAAACTATCATCTGGATACATACTTTTCCTACTTCCTTAGCTAGAAACCCATGAAAATCTTCAAGAACTTTCATGTATTCCAATAAATTAGTACTATTATATCACATTTTAGCTGGATTGAGAAAAGAGTAACAAGCTATTCATCACTCTCCAGTTCATCCATATCTTGTTCAAACTTTTTCCATATTAAAATGAAATAAAATCTGAACAAATCGATTAGGAAATTCAATTCACTTTCTGGTAATGTCTTAGAAGTCGTAGTGTACTTTTCTATATTCAGTTCACTATATTTCTTTTTTATTTTAGAAGAATATAAAAAGCGAACAAAATTAGTGTTCTGATTTCCAGAATTCTATCTTGTTCGCTTGGTTATTTCAACTATTATTTTGTGGAACGGATAGTACAAAATAGCAGAATGGATATCCTATCTCTTACTTTATCTATCCTCCACCCACTCACCGTTAGCACTAACCTTGTAACCATCTGGTGTTATTGTGTCAATTGCTAAAGCACCTGAACTGT
This sequence comes from Streptococcus pseudopneumoniae, assembly GCF_001070715.1. GTDB lineage: Bacteria > Bacillota > Bacilli > Lactobacillales > Streptococcaceae > Streptococcus > Streptococcus pseudopneumoniae_H. Next base: position 5,068 of record NZ_JVRR01000107.1, on the reverse strand, counting down.
AGGCATAATACCATTTTCCTGATACCTTGAACCATCCAGTCTTCATAGCCCCTGAGTTGTCAAGATAATACCAGGTAGTGTTATCTTTAAACCAACCAGTTTTCATAGCTCCTGAATTGTTTAGATAATACCATATGCCATTGTCTTTGACCCATCCTATAGCCATCGAACCTGATTTATTCAAGTAATACCATGACTCCCCTGTTTTTATCCAACCAGTCTGCATCCAGCCTGACTGATCAAAATGATACCATATGCCCTTGATTCGTTCCCAACCGTTTGTAGTATAGGAACCATCTGCATGCTGATACCACCAACGGCCATCTTTTTTAATCCAACCTGCTGTGATATTGCTCGGTAATAGCTTACCTTCTGTACCACTGATATAGCGGTACGTTACGCTATACGTTGTTGCTGGAGTTGTGCCCGTCGTGCTTTCTGGCGTTGCTGTGAAGGTCCATGTTCCTGTCACAGTTTCATCAGCCGTTCCTACCGTTACACTGGCTTTATCCCATGATGCGAAGTGCCATACACCTTTGTTGGCTGTATCTTCCACATCTGTTTGACCTGTTGGACTTGCTACTACTTCTCCTGGGTGTTTGTCGCTCACTGTTGCTGGAGCTGTGATATTGCTCGGTAATAGCTTGCTTTCTGTGCCACTGATATAGCGGTACATTACGCTATACGTTGCTACTGGGGTTGTGTCCGGTGTGCTTTCTGGCGTTGCTGTGAAAATCCATGTTCCTGCCACAGTTTCATCAGCCGTTCCTACCGTTACACTGGCTTTATCCCATGATGCGAAGTGCCATACACCTTTGTTGGCTGTATCTTCCACATCTGTTTGCCCTGTTGGGCTTGCTACGACTTCTCCTGGGTGTTTGGCGCTCACTGCTTCTGGAGCTGTAATGTTGCTTGGTAATGATTTGCCTTCTGTGCCACTAACGTAGTGATAAGTCACGCTATAGGTTGTAGCTGGGCTATCCGATTGTATCGCTCCACCTTTTGCAAAAATGCTAAGTGGGACTGTATCAGATGACCAATCATCTGTATAAGTAATTGTCAATGTACCATCATTATTAAATCGGTATTGCAAGGCTCCCGCATATGTTTGAAAAACAGCAGTTTCCCCAAGAGACGGGACATGGCTCTTCAAAAAAGTAGTAATCTTAGTTTGATCTGCAGGAGTAATTTCACCTCTTAATGTTGAAAAATCAGACAATACCACCTTGTTATTCTCAAACAAACCAGCCATTAAATCTTGGTGTTCCGATTCAGCAACCGTTGCTGTCTTTTTATTAACTTCTAAAATAGTCTCTGCTGACTCTAATTTTTTTAATTGTTGAGCAGCCAAATCTTCCCCAACTGGAGGTAATACAGACTTCATTGAACTAGCAATCTGCCTTAACTCTGCATACTTAGCAGTCAAGACTTCATTAATCCTTCTTAGATTAGATATATGTCTAACCCCTGCAGTATCCTCTGTTTCTCCATCTCTAACTGTGATAACAACCGTGTTGTATTCTGGATAAGAAGCAATCAGCTCTTTTATTGTTGTGTCATAGGCCTGCGCATTCGAATTGATTTTTACAGCTTCATTATAGGTATTTTCTACCTCTTCTAGTTTTGATTTTGCTGTTGTCAGTTTTTCTTGAAATTCTTGCCACGCAGATGCTTCATAATCAGATTCTTGTTTAGTAGACAGTGCTTGTACTTTATTTTTTAAGTTCTGTATACTGGTTGGCAAAACCGTTGACTTTGCTCCCTTAGCAATTGTTTCTAAAGCCTGATGGATATATTCCACTAAGGAAGCATTATCAACAGCAGTTTGATTCACATAATTAGCATCCTCTACAGACATTGATGCCTCTACATGATTTACACCTATCAAAGCATCTGTGAAAGCTAACCCTACCACAACTGACGCTATCCCAATTTTTAATTTTCTTATTGAAAATTTTCTATGCTTGTTCGAAAAATTATCTTTCATCTAATCTAGCTCCTCAATTTAAGAGTAATGACCAATACCATTTACCAAGTCACTCATTTATATTAAGTGACTCCACCTGTACCCCAAGTATATTACCTATCATCTCAAATTTTTTAAATGATAGACTGAAACCTATTTTTAGACCATTTTTCCACTAAAAGACTATCAATCAATAAGTTCGGTATTAAATTGTCTTCATTTTCACAATTGATTATTCTTAATATCCTCTTTATTTGATATCATAGACCTCCTGCATAACAAGTATAAAATACTAATCGTTACGCAGGAAACCTATCTATCCTTTCAAGTAAGAAATAATCAGCAGGATATATTTGCAAACTTCAAAGCACTTGTATGTCAAATATCACGAGATACTTACAAAAGTTTAAACAAAACAACTTTTTATGTTTATACTCAATGAAAATCAAAGAGCAAACTAGGAAGCTAGCCACAGGCTGTACTTGAGTACGGCAAGGTGACGCTGACGTGGTTTGAATTTGATTTTCGAAGAGTATTAATCTTCTTTTCTTCTACCTACATATAAACTCAATAGGATACCACTGCCTAGAAGAAGGAAAAGGTAATCTGATTGAGTTCCCGTTTCAGGTAACCTATTCTCATGATTTTCAAAAACTAGAGTTGGTACTATTGGGTTCGTATTTGCGGATGGTATTGGCATTTCTGGTGCCGGTTCATTTGGAGTTGGTTCTACCGGTTCTGCTGGTGTCGGTGCACTTGGAGTTGATCCTACTGGTGTCGGTTCTACTGGTACAACACCAATATACTCTGGTATTTCATGAACTGGCGGCTCTGGTATTTCAAATCTTGAACCACCTGGTTTCGGTGAGTCCGGTTTTGGTCCTGTTGAACCTTCTGGTTTCGGCGAGTCCGGTTTTGGTCCCGTTGAACCTTCTGGTTTCGGTGAGTCTGGTTTTGGTCCCGTTGAACCTTCTGGTTTCGGCGAGTCTGGTTTTGGTCCCGTTGAACCTTCTGGTTTTGGTGAGTCCGGTTTTGGTCCCGTTGAACCTTCTGGTTTCGGCGAGTCTGGTTTTGGTCCCGTTGAACCTCCTGGTTGGTTGTTACAACCACATTTACCATCTCTAATTACGGTTGTTATTACACCACCATCAGTATTGACAATTGTAATTGTATGAGTACCGTCTCCATTATCTTTAACATTAACAGTTGGAGATTTACCATCTTTTCCATCTTTAATTACTGTTTCTGTTTTACTGCCGTCTGGATTGATAATTGTAACCGTGTGTGTACCATCATTATTGTTACGAACAGAAGCTGTTGGAGATTGTCCATCTTTGCCGTCTTTAATAGTAGATGTATATGAATGACCATCAGAATCAATGATTGTCACAGTATGAGTGCCATCTCCATTATCAATAATTTTAGCTGTCGGAGATTTACCGTCAAAGATTGTCGTACTGGTTTCTTTACCATCTGTACCTGTTACTTTAACAGTGTATGAACCATTATTGTTATTAATAACTTCTAATTTTGGAGATTTGCCGTCACGGACTGTTGTCGTTGAAGTTGTACCATCAGAGTTCACAATTGTTACTGTGTGAGTGCCATCTCCATTATCAACTACTTTAGCCGTTGGGGATTTACCATCACGGACTGTTGTTTCAGAAACCGTGCCATTACCGTTTTCTACACGAATTGTGTAAGTACCGTCTTTATTATCTTTAACAGTTGCTACTGGGGATTTACCATCTTTAATGATTGTTTCAGTAGTTGTTCCATCTCCATTCACAACAGTGATTTTATGCGTTCCATTATGTTCGTCAGTAACGCTTACGGTTGGGGATTTACCATCATAGACTGTTGTTTCAGTCGTTACACCTTCTGGATTGGTAATAACAATAGTATGGCTTCCATCTCCATTATCACGAACAGATGCAGTTGGAGTACGTCCATCTACTCCATCTCGACCGTTCTTCACAACAAATTTAGTCTCGGTTCCATCTGGATTTGTAATGGTTACAGTATGATTTCCATCATTGGTTTCAGCAATTGTTGCTGTTGCTGCTTTACCATCCTTCCCATCTTTGATGATAGTATTTCTAACATTACCGTCTCCATCTGTCACTTTAACTGTGTGAGTGCCATCGTTATTATCCGTTACTTCAACTTTTGGAGTTTTTCCATCTTTACCGTTTTTAATCACAGTTTCTTTAGTTGATCCATCTGGATTTGTTACCGTAATCGTGTGGCTTCCATCTGGGTTTTCTATTGTTGTGATAGTAGCTGTTTTACCGTTTTCACCATTTTTAACAATAGTTGATGATTCAGAATTATCTGGATTATGAATAGTAATCGTGTGAGTACCATCTCCGTTATCAGTTACTCTAACGGTTGGAGATTTTCCATCTGCTCCGCTGTCGCCTTTTAGCCCGTCAAGGATTGTAGCAAGAGGTTTTGTAGGATCTAATGGTTGCCCCGGATTTGCTGGATCTTCTACATAAATTTTAGTCTCGTTACCTTCTTTTTTAGCAACTAGTGATTTGCCGTTTAGTCCATTTACTCCATTTCTAACAGTTGTTGTTAATGGTGGTTGGTTATCTGGTTGAGTAATCGTGATTGTGTGACTGCCATCCGGATTGTCTGTTACTGTTACTTTCGGCGTAAAGCCGTCTTTTCCATCACGACCTGCTGCTCCGGTTGCCCCAGTCGCTCCGGCAGCTCCATCGGTTCCGTTTGTACCATTTTCGCCTTTGTCACCTTTCGGTCCTTTAATATTACCTGCTGATTTCCATGTACCATTTTCTTTGACGAAGACATCGCCGGTTGCGGTATTAACGAAGGTATCTCCGTCTTTTCCTGTGTCTGGTGTCGGATCTGTTTTACCATTTAAGATATCTTTTCCATCTGCGCCTTTTGGTCCTCTGATGTTCCCTGCTGGTTTCCATGTGCCATTTTCTTTTACGAAAACGTCACCCGTTGCAGTATTAACGAAGGTATCTCCATCTTTACCCTGAGTTTCATCTGGGGTTGCTGTGCCGTTTAAGATATCTTTTCCGTCGCGTCCAGCTGCTCCATCATGACCATCAGCTCCGTTTGCTCCAG
>NZ_JVRR01000106.1 GCF_001070715.1 Streptococcus pseudopneumoniae | reverse complement strand
CTTAATCGCTTCTGCTTTTTGTGATGATGTTAAGCCTTTATTATTGTTAATTGCATTAATTTGATCTTTAGCAGCTTGTTCGATTTCTGCGATTGCTTTCGCTTTTTCTTCGTCTAGCTCAGAAGTATCAACTGGTTTAACATCTTCTGCAGGATTATTAGGTTGTGGATTGAAGTTCTGAATGTTTTCAGCAGCGGCATCTCCAATTGCTTTAGCTGTTCCAGAACTTGTAGCATTATCGATTTGTGTATTAGCGTCATCTTTTGCTTTATTCACTTTATCGGTTGCTGCTTTCTTTTCAGGATCTGATAAATCCGTACGGTTATTGATTTCTTCAATCTTCTTGTTCGCAGCTTCTTCTACATGTTTTTTAGCTTCTTCTTTCGCTTCAGCAAGGTTGTTACCTGTATTAGCATTTTCTAATGATTCTACTACTACAACTGGGACTTTTACAGTTACTTTGCTTCCATCTGCTAAAGTGATTTCAACTTCGGCTTCTTTATTTCCAGTTTCAGTTGTAGATGGTTTTTTTATACTATTAACAACCATATCTTCTGTTAGAACTAACTGCTTTTTAATCTCTTCGTCAGTTAAAGGTTGTCCTTTTTCAACAGTAACAACACCTGCTACAAGAGCATTTTGAACTGATAACTCTGGTAAGTCAGAAACTAAATCTTCACCTTTTAAAGTTACCGCTGGATCGGTATTCTCGTCGGTAGGAGTAGTGTCTGTTTTTGCTTTCACCACATCTCCGGAGTCCAATTCTCCAATCGGTGTTGTAACACTACCATCATCGCGTACTGTTACTTGTTCTCGAGCTACCGTTGGATTACCATTAGCATCTTTATTAGCTTCTACAATAGCATCTTTAACAGCGTCTTTTTCAGGATCTGTTAATTTTTTCGGATTAACAACTTCAACTGGTTTTGCAGGTTTTTTCAACGCTTGAGTCACTACATCGCCTGCTGGTAAGTTTCCATTATTATCCGTTGTAACATTCCCTGTGGCATCTACATGTACATCAGCTGGATTTAAATTCGAATCTTTGTTTGCTTCAGAAACAGCATTCTGAACTTTTCCTTTTTCTTCAGGTGTTAATTGATTTGGATTTTCAACCTCAACTGGTGTGGTTGGTTTATTCAAGGCTGGAACGATTACATCCTTTGGTGATAAATAACCTTTAGGAGTTGTTACATTACCCTTATCATCAACTGTAATATCATCGCCTGATAGATTCAAGTTTGGATTAGCTTTTTTAACAGCTTCTTTAACAGCATCTTTCTCAGGCTTTGTTAGCTGATTGAGATCTTTTACCTTCACTTTTTCTTGTGGTGCAGTTAATTTTTTAGATTTGTCTTTGATATCTGTTGGAGTATGAACACCTGCTATTGCTTGTTTACCAGTTGTTGTCGCCTTTGCTATGTCTTCTGCTGTAGTTGCTTTACCGATGTTTCCTTCGTGTTCGCCTTTAACTTTATCAACTTTATTTTTCAATTCAGTTTTTTCAGATGTTGTTAAACCGTTGTCTGCATCGATTTCTTTCTTTTCTGCGTCTGCTGCTTCTGCTAGGTTAGCTTTTGCTTTTTCTTTAACTTTATCAACATCTACAGTATGAACAGCTTTGATTGCCTCAACACCTTTATTAGTTTCGTTTGTTACTTCATCTGATGTATCAGCAGCTTCAACAGCTTTTTCTGCTGTTTCTTTGACTTTATCAACCTCTTTTTTCTTTTGAACTTTTGTATCTGGATCCAAGGTCAAATCTGATTCGATTTCTTTCTTTTCGGCTTCCGCTGCTTTTTCTAGTTCTTTTTTCGCTTCTGCTTTCTTCTTATCTAACTCTGATTGATGAACAGCTTTAATTGCTTGTTCTCCCTTTTGTTTAGCGTCTTCGATGCCTTTGACAGTAGTCTCTTGGTCAATCTTGTCTATTGCATCATTTTTAGCTTTATCCACTTTGTCATTTAATTCTTTTTTGTCTGAACCACTTAAAGAATTATCTGCTTTAATGTCTTCTTTTTCTTTCTCAGCAACTTTTTCTAACTCTGCTTTTGCTTTTTCTTTGAGTTTATTAATATCTGTATGAACTTTTTCGATTGCCGCAACACCTGCATTAGTTTTGTCTGTTACTTTTTCTAGTGTATCAGCACCTTCAACAGCTGTTTCTGCTTTTTCTTTTTCAGCATTAACCTTGTCTAGTTTCGTTTTCTTGTCGCCATCTGACAAAGTATCATCACCATTGATTTCAGCAGTTTCTTTTTCGGCAGCTTCTTTCAATTTTTCTTTAGCATCATTTTTAGCTTTTTCTAATGCTTTTTCAGCTGGTGTTTTCTCTATCACAGTCTTATCAGCTGTAAGTTCATTATGTGAGCCGTCAGAGTATGTTACAGTTACTTTTCCTTTTTCATCTACTGAAATTTGGTCATCGTTTAATGTTGGATTTGCTTTCTTAACTGCTTCTTTAACTGCTGTTTTTTCTTTTTCTGTTAGACCATTTGGTTTATCAACTTTTACTTTTGTTGTTGGAGGATTTAATGGTGATTTCGCAGCTTCAGATTGAACCACTTCTATCTTAATTTCTTTTGAAACATTTTCGTGTGTAACTGTTACTGGTACATATTTTTTACCCGATTCTTCTACTATCGGTTTACAGATTACTGTTGCGCCTTCTGGAATGCCTTTAATCTTAGCCTTGATTAGTTTTTGGTCCTCTGTTGAAACCACTGTTCCAGCGTTTGGCTCTACAGAAATAGGTACAGCGTTATCATCTACTTTGCCTAAAGTAAATTCTGCTTCTTTACCATTCAAGCCTGCTTTAGCTTCTACTAAAGTTTTTAATGCTTCATTTACGTCATCCTGTGTAGCATCAGTTTTGTCTAATATGTCTTTAGCTTTTACTAATGCAGTATCATACGCTTGTTTCTTTGTGTTATCTTTTTCATTGGTATAAACTGGTGAATTTTTAACTGTATCACCTTTAGCATATTCTGCTTTTAATGCGTCTTTGTCTACTGGAATGGTTACTTTTTCACCAGGTTTTAATGCTTTAATCGCTGTTTCTAGTGCAGTAAATAAATTACCAACAGTTGAGCTAGTTTCATCAGCACCGTTTTCTTTATCTAACACACTTTCTGCAGCTGCTAACGCTTGGTCAAATGCCTGTTGTTTCGTAGAATCTGCTGACGTATATTTTTCTGCTGGAGTACCGTCTTTTGGTTTGATTTTACGCGCTTCAGTAGCTAAATCTTGCAATTGTTTCATCTTACTATTTAATTGTGTAGCTTGTGAAACATAATCTTCTATATCAGCTTTAGATGCGCTGTTTTCTACTAAATCTTTAAACGATTGTTTTTGCTTATTATTTAAGTATTGTAGGTTATCTATCTCTGATATAGCTTTTTTACGTTCACCTGCTAATTTTGCAAAGTTGACGATAGATTCCATTTCTTCAACACTAGGTGCACTATCAATTGCATTATTGTACCCTGTTTTCTCATCTTCAGTTAAACCTGGAATAGCTGCGATCTCATCCTTATATTGCTGACGAAGTCTATCTGCTTCTTCTTTTCTGCGTTTTGCTAAAGCATCTGACGCTTCTTTTTGAGCTTTGTCTACTATATTCAGAATGGTGCCTTCTGTACTTGCAGGACCTACTTCAGTTGCGTTTTTTATTGCTTCATTATATTTACCCTTTTTATCTGATGATAAATCTTCAGCTGGAATATTGTTAATAGTCTCAGTTGCTTTTTCTTTAGCTTTTTGTAGATTTGTTGCTACAAAGCCTTCTACAACGCTATTTAAACGAGCTTGTGTTGCGTTACGATCAGCATCAGTATCTGTTCTATCAGCAGTTGCAGCATGATCGACATTAGCATCACCTTGTTTTATTGTTGCAGAATTAATTTTAGCGATTGCTGCTTCTTTTTCATCATTTGCTAAATAAGCCAGTGAATTAATCTTATCATTAGCTTCTTTTTTCATTTCAGCTAATGCAACAGCATTTTCAGTAGCTTTTGTTTTGGCTTGATTCACTACAGTTTCTATACCAGCACGAGTAGATTTCTTATTTATGTCATTTGTATACGATTCTTTCTCACTTGGATACAAATTATCTAATGAATCAATTAGTTTGTTTGCTTCATCTCTCGCAGCGGTAACGTCAAAAGTAGGTTTCGATTTTTGCTTAAATAGGTATTCTTTAGGAATATATCCCAACACACCATTTCCGTTTTGATTCTTAACAGTTAGTTGCGTTTCACTATTACTAATTATAAAAACAGCTCTATCTCTTCGCCCTATAGGCAAATTAAAATTAACCTTAGGTTTAAAATCATCATTTGTGAAAGCAGTGTCTCCGCTTTCATATTTGTTATACCCTGCTTGAGTTAAATTTGCTTTTAAAAACTTCTTTAAAGCATCATCTCTATCCTTTTTTTGGATGTTCTCTAAATTATTTACTTCTAAAGGATCAGTATAAAACTTAAGCTTACCATTATCACGTGTTACCAATCCATCAGCATCAACAGTATCTGTAGTTGGAGTTGGTGGCGTTACTGGTGTTGCTGGCTCTGTTTTTTTATAAATCAACTTAGAACCTTCAATCGTATCAGTAGTGCCATCTTTATAAGTGATTGTCGCTGTTCCAGTCGCTTTATCAATCGCAATTGAGTTTTTACCGCCTTCCACATTATCTTTAAAAGCATTATTAGTGGTTAAAAGATTACTGTTGTTATCCTGATTGACATTCCAAATTTTATCCTTAATAGCATTTACTTCATCATCTGTAAGATTCGTTGGATTTGTAACTTCTGTACGTTCTGGTACCTTCGGCTCAAAAGCTTCATTTAGCTTATACAAGACTGGAAGCTTGACGGTTTCAACACGAGCGTGTTGTAGTGCATTAGATGGTTGATACACCCCCATCCCAATCGTTAGTTCTTTCGTATTTTCAGGGTCGTTTACTCTGGTAGTGTAAGTAACTGTTACAGTACCAGCAGCTCTACCCTCCCAATCAACATAGATACTCTGACTCTTAGCACGAAGATCTTTCATGATGTCTTGCGTAGGCATGGTCCCGTTATCATACCAGCGATCATTATTGAGACCCAATACTTTATTAAAGTCTGCATCTATACTCTCTCTAGGCCATTTCCCTAAACTTTCCCTAGAGGTGTCATTATTTTTCTTCCACGTAGTTGCATGTATCCCTTGTACAAAACGTGAATTGGTCCCCCAACTACTCCAATTACTAAACTCCTTAGATCCGTGTTCGTTGTTTAACGTAAATTTATTTGTTCCCCCTAATTCCTGAACCGCTTCTGGCACAGTGAACCAATACATCGGACGTCCACCCAAAAACACCGAAGGTTGACCATCCTGATTTGGTTTATTAAAAGTCAGAGTAACAGTAATGACTGGATTTTCTTTTGTGTACTTAGAAGTATCTACCTCCATTTGATAAACATTATAAATACTTGTTGAAGTCCCTCGAAGTCCCTGTACATTTTCTCCATGTGCATAAACCGTAGTCTTACCACTAGCAGATGTCGTGGTTATTCCATTCGCCTTAACTATTTGGGACGACGGACCAAGCACGGTAACAGCCCCAATCAAGCATGACGCCGCTCCAATGCTAAATTTACGGATAGAAAACTTCTCCAAACGGTTCCACATTTTCGGCGACTGTTTTTTAGCTTTCTTATACTTCATTATTTCATCTTTCTCCATTCATTTTTTTCTAAAAGATATGATTGTTTTATAAAAATATTCTTATAATAAATCAATCTTTTATATTGATGTACAAGTCCTATTTTACTATAAATCCCCCCCCCC
>NZ_JVRR01000105.1 GCF_001070715.1 Streptococcus pseudopneumoniae | reverse complement strand
GAAAGCGTCTACTGACAAATGCTTTAGCTTTTAGTCAGTAGTGAGACGTGGGGCATAAGCATTTTTATTTGTCATTTTTATGTTCCTTTTCTTTGAGAAAGATTGCGACGTATTTTTAGATAAACAATTATTTTATCTAAAAATACTAGTCAGGTCTCTAGCTTTGGTCCCATAGGAGAAAGCGTCTACTGACAAATGCTTTAGCTTTTAGTCAGTAGTGAGACGTGAAGCATTAGCATTTTTTGTCATTTCTTTATTCCTTTTCTTTTATTGAGAATCTCAGTAACTCATTTGTAAAAACTGGTCTTTTCTTCCAAACTTTTACGATAGTCTTCTTCGTAGTCATAGAGAGGCGTTGGGTAGTCACCATCAAAATAAGCGACACAGAGACCACCATTTGGCGCATCTGTTTCAATACCAATTGAATCAATCAACCCCTCAACAGAAAGATAAGTCAGACTGTCCGCACCAATGATTTGGCGAGTTTCTTCAACCGTATGATTGGCCGCAATTAGCTCCTGACGGGTCTGGATATCAATTCCATAGAAGCATGGATAAGCTAGCGCTGGACTACCAATGGCAACGTGAACTTCAGTCGCACCCGCTTCTTTCAAGAGCTGAACGATACGACGAGAGGTTGTTCCACGTACAATAGAGTCATCAATCATAACCACACGCTTGCCTTTTACAACACCAGAAACAGCAGATAGTTTCATCCGTACCCCTTGCTCCCGCAATTCTTGAGTCGGTTGAATAAAGGTACGTTGGGTGTATTGGTTCTTAATGAGGCCCATTTCATTTGGTAGCCCAGACTCTTCCGCAAATCCCATAGCTGCGCTGAGGGAAGAATTGGGCACACCGACCACGATATCCGCCTCATGCTTGAATTCACGCGCCAATTGGGCACCCATACGTTTACGTGCCGTATGGACATTGACACCGTGGATATTAGAATCAGGGCGAGCAAAATAAATATATTCCATAGAACAGATTGCTAACTGAGTATCATCTGTATAGCTATCATACTGGATACCCTTGTCATCAATGATTACAATCTCACCTGGCTTCAAATCACGAATCCATTCAGCACCAATGACCTCAAAAGCACAAGTTTCAGAGGAAACCACCACCGCTCCGTTGGCCATTTTCCCGATAGAAAGCGGACGAAAGCCATTGGGGTCAAGAGCCGCAATCAACTTGTCCTCAAACAGTAAGATATAGGCAAAACCACCTTTAACTAGGCTGAGCGCCTCCTTGATTTTGCCCATCAGGCTAGGATTATGACTGCGACGAATGAGATGAGCCAAGATTTCCGAGTCCGAAGTCGCACTGAAAATCGCGCCTCTTTGTTCCAGTTCTTTCTTGAGAGAGGCTGCATTGGTCAGATTCCCATTATGAGCCAAGCCAAACTGCATATCATGAAAACGGAAGAGGAAGGGCTGAATGTTATCTACAGAAGCTTCGCCAGCAGTCGCGTAACGCACATGCCCAATCGCACCAGTTCCTGTCAATTTATCTAAGTTAGCAGGATTTCTGAAGACTTCTGATAGAAGACCCATATCGCGATGCCGCTTTAGTTTCCCTTGGTCATTGGAGAGAATTCCTGCCCCCTCCTGACCACGGTGCTGAAGACTATGGAGACCAAAATAGGTCAATTTAGCAGCATCTGGATGTCCCCAGATACCGAAAACACCACATTCTTCATTAAGAGATTTTACTTCGTATGTCATTTTATATACCTAATTTTTATTTGTGTAGCACCAAGAGCTAAATCTACATGACTTTTACATTACTGATACTATCTATTAGAAAATCTGCAAGTCTTATTTTCCAGTAAAGTATTTAACCGCTGACGCGAACAGGTGCTGGTCTTTATTTCCTGGGATGTTTTGGAAAAGACCGTCTTCATAACGTTCTGAGTGGCCCATCTTACCAATGATTTGGCCGTTCTTGCTGGTAATTCCTTCGATGGCATGGACAGAACCATTCGGATTGTACTTAGAGTCCATACTTGGTTTGCCGTTAAAGTCAACATATTGGCTAAAGATTTGACCATTGTCACGGAGCTCCGCAAATTCCTCAGCCGTCACGACAAACTTCCCTTCACCGTGCGAAACAGGAACGGCGTGGATATCTCCCACTTGCACTCCAGCTAACCATGGCGAGTTAGTATTGGCAATACGGGTTTCCACCATCTTGGCCACGTGTTGGTTGGCATCATTGTAGAAGAGGGTTGGGCTCGTACTGCTTGCATCTTCAAAGTTTCCGTATGGAAGAAGACCTGATTTGACGAGGGCCTGGAATCCATTACAGATACCGATAATCAAGCCACCACGGGCGATAAAGCTATCAATAGCCACACGGACTTTTTCATTGAGCAGGATGTTGACGATAAACTTAGCGGAACCATCTGGCTCGTCCGCAGCTGAGAATCCACCTGCAAAGAAGAGGATGTTAGCCTTGCCGATGTTGTCAACCATAGTTTCAACTGACTTGACAATAGCTTCTTCATTCAAGGTCACAAATGGCACCAAGTTGACCTCTGCACCTTCTTTTTCGAAGGCCTTGGCTGAGTCATATTCTGAGTTGGTTCCTGGAAAGACTGGGATGTAAACCACAGGTTTTTCAACCTTTTCTTTTGCTTTAATCACAACATCTGATACCACAGCTGGTACTTCAGCTAGTTCTTTGGCTTGGGCAAACTCTGTTGGGTAAACTTCTTCCAGTTTTCCTTGGAAGGCACTGTCAAGTTTCTGTCCATCTAGCTTCACACCGTTGACAATCAGTGTAAAGTCTGCTTTCGTTTGACCGATTTTCTCTACTCCAGCAATTTCTTCAGGAGATGTGAAGACAAATCCGCCCAATTGTGCTGTCAAAGCTGTTTTAAGTTCAGACAAGATCACCTCTGCACCGATATGATTTCCAAAGGTAGCAAGAGCCAAACTTTCAACCACACCGCCGTATTTGACAGCCGATGCAGATGTTACTTTGTGAGCCTTTTGAAGGGCTTCAAATTGAGCAAAATTTTTCTTAATCAAGTCAAAATCAATCTCTTCTGAGAGTGCTTGGCCTGGGATGTAGTAGATGTTTTCACCAGCATTCTTGAACTCTGGCGAAAGCACCTTACGGCTATCTGCCGTCGTCACCCCAAAGGCTACCAAGGTTGGTGGCACTGTCAATTCTTCAAAAGTACCAGACATAGAGTCCTTACCACCGATAGATGGCAAACCAAGCTGAATTTGTGCCTCGATTGAACCTAGGAGAGCAGCTACTGGCTGACCAAAACGCTCAGCTTGTTTATCCATGCGCTCGAAGTACTCTTGGTAAGAGAAGCGAGCCTTAGACCAGTTGGCACCAGCAGCAACCAAACGAGCAGTCGCTTCAATAACCGCATAAGCAGCGCCGTGGTATGGAGACCATTCAGCTACATATGGGTTGAATCCTTGAGCCATGACAGACGCAGTGTGAGTCACTCCGTGTTGAACTGGTAATTTCTGCACAGATGCCTCAGTTGGTGTGAGTTGGTAGCGACCGCCAAGTGGGTGATTGACCGTTGAACGACCAACAGAGCAATCAAAGATGGTCTGCAAGCCTTTTTGACTGGCATGGTTGAGGTCAGATAGAACCTCAAGAGTATCTACTTCCAGTGTTTCAGCAGATGTTTGACGTTCTTCTGGAAGCTTGACATCCTTGTCTACAACCTTAGCATCGACGACCACACGCACACCATTGGTGTCAAGGAAACGACGTTCCAAGTCGACAATGGTTTCACCATTCCAGTGCATGACAAGATTTGGTTTTTCAGTCACTGTCGCCACCACAACAGCATCAATATTCTCTTTGTTACATTCCGCAACGAAGGCAGCTACATCCTTAGGACGAACCACGACCGCCATCCGTTCTTGTGATTCAGAGATGGCAATTTCTGTACCATTCAAGCCTTGATATTTAAGAGGAACCTTGTTGAGGTCGATTTCAAGACCGTCTGCCAATTCACCGATAGCCACACAGACACCACCAGCACCAAAGTCATTAGACTTCTTGATAAGACGTGTTACTTGGCCATTACGGAAAAGGCGTTGAATCTTGCGTTCTTCGATGGCATTCCCTTTTTGAACCTCAGCACCAGCAGTCTCTACAGACTCAACTGTTTGAACCTTAGAAGAGCCCGTCGCACCACCGACACCATCACGACCTGTTTTGCCTCCGAGAAGAATGATCACATCTCCCGCTTCCGGTTTTTCACGGACTACATTGCCCTTAGGAGCAGCACCGACAACAGCACCTAGCTCCATACGCTTAGCAACGAAACCTGGGTGGAAGTATTCACGAACGTAGGTTGTGGCAAGCCCAATCTGGTTACCATATGAAGAATAACCATGAGCCGCTGTCTTAGAAATGACCTGTTGTGGCAATTTCCCAGCACGCGTTTCTGAAATCGGTGCGGTAATATCACCAGCACCCGAGATTCGCATGGCTTGGTAAACGTAAGAACGACCTGACAATGGGTCACGAATAGCGCCACCGATACAGGTAGCAGCCCCACCAAATGGCTCAATCTCAGTTGGGTGATTGTGGGTTTCGTTTTTAAACATGAGGAGCCATGGTTCTTTCACACCATCAACGTCCACTTCGATTTCAACTGAGCAAGCATTGATTTCGTCAGACACTTCCATGTCATCCAAACGTCCATTGGCACGCTCATAACGACCGAAAATAGTGGCCATATCCATCAAGGTTTGCGGTTTTTCAGAACGCCCCAACTCATCACGCATAGCAATATACTTGTCATAGGTCGCCTGCAATTGTTTTTGGAATTTAGAAGCTGAGAAATCAATCTGCTTCAACTCAGTCTCAAACGTCGTGTGACGGCAGTGGTCAGACCAGTAAGTATCCAAAACCTTGAGTTCAGTCTCAGTTGGCACGCGCCCGATTGACTTAAAGTAGTCTTGGATAAAGAGCAAATCATCCACTTCCATGGCCATCCCTTGCTCAGCCTTGTAGCAAGCAAAGTCTTCTGCTGTATAGCTTTCAAAGAAAGTCAATTTGGGAATGGTTTTGTCTGACTCTGAAAATTCCTGCTTGGCAATCCCTGTCGTGATGTCCTTGAAACGAGAATCAACTGGGTTGAGTAAGTAGTTTTTGACCGCTTCCAACTCAGTCGCATCAATATCCTTATTGACTAAGTACAATTGTGCTGTATTAACTGTCACATCACTCGAACTTCCCAGCAAAAGCAAGGCTTCTTGCGAAGAAGCCGCACGCTGGTCAAACTGCCCTGGCAAGCTTTCAATAGCAAAGAAAGCATAGTTAGCAAAATCCGCCTGCACAGCCGCTTCGTCCAAGACATGGTCTGTCACCTGCTCAGAGAAGATGTGTTTCTCTGCAGGCGCAAACAAGTCCTCTGCCAAATCAAATACATCATACACTTGCACAATACGAATACTTTTCAAGCTTGAAAGTCCCAAGTTGTGCTGGAGCTCTCTTACCAAACTCTCTGACTTGACCTGAAAATCAGCCTTTTTTTCAACAAAAATACGTTTATCCATCAATTCTTATTCCTTTATTTCAGCTCTTGCAATGTTCCCAAACAGCCTTGAGGTTGTTATTTCAATTCCTGCAACTTTTCCCAAACAATCTCATAAACATCGGTTAATTCACCTAGTCCTCTACGGAGTGAAAAGGTCTGGGGGACCTTTTCAGCCTGAGTCCTTTTAGT
>NZ_JVRR01000104.1 GCF_001070715.1 Streptococcus pseudopneumoniae | reverse complement strand
AAATGAGGATGAAAATGAACTTTAAGTCAAGGAAATGTGAAGAAAACGGGGAAAAAGTTTTACGCTATTCTATTAGAAAGCATCATCTGGGAGTGGCTAGTGTGGCAGTGGCTTCGCTATTATTTTTTGCAACTGGCGTGACGACTGTTCAAGCGGATGGACCAGTAGCAGGCACAGCAGGTTCAGCAAGTACACCAGGTTCAGCAAGTACACCAGATTCACCAGCAGAAGAACAACCAACCGAACCTGGCAAACCATTAGACGAAGAAATTGAAGAAAAAGAAAGAAAAGAAGAAGAGGAAAGACGTCAACATAAGGGAGAATTCTTTGAAAAAGATAGTCCTTCTCTGAAAGAAAATGCCAATACTGAAGATGCTGATGCCAATAGAGTATATAAAGAGCCAAAAGAAGGAACCTCAGCTAAAGGTTTATATAAGGTGTTAGATAGTTTACCAGATGATTTCCAAAATAATGAGTTAAATTACTTAAAAAATATGGATGCTATCGGTGATAAAATAGGTTTAAAATCAGGTGAAATTCGTGAATTGGGTTTAACCCTTGAAAAAATCAATAAATTGGGGTTAACACCTGAAAAATTAGAACAATTAGGTGTCGAACCTAGCTTGATTAAAAAATTAAACTTAACGCCTGAAAGAATTAAGGAAATTGCAATTAGACCTGAACTTATTAAAGAATATATTTTGAATGAAAAAGAAAATCTAGCATTAAGTTTGATTTTCGAAAAAGTTGAAAAAGAAAGTTTTACTTCAGAAAAATTAAAGGAATTAGGCTTAAAAGATGAACTTGCGAATAGATTAAATCTAAATCCTGAAAGAATTAAAGAATTGTTAGCAAATCCTGAATTAATCAAAGGGTTAAAACTGACACCTGAAGAAAATAAAGAGTTGAATGCCGTTTTTGAAAAATTTGATAAGGAAACTTTAACCCCTGAAATCTTAAAAAAAATGGGAATGAAAGAAGAGCTTATTCAAAAATTAAACTTAACTCCTGAAAAAATTAAAGAGCTAGTCTTAAATCCTCAATTAGTAAAACAATTAATTTTAGAGGAAGAAGAAAATAAAAAGATAAACAATAAACTTACAGAAGCTTTTGAAAAACTTGAAAAAGAAAATCTTACGGTTAATAAGTTAAAAAGCTTAGGACTAACACAAGAGTTAGCTGATAAATTAAAGTTGAATCCTGACAAAATTAAAGAATACCTCTTAAATCCTGTATTAATGGAAAAAGAAAATCTGACAAAAGACGAATTAGAAGTTGTGCATAATGCTTTTGATAGACTTGAAAAAGAAAGTCTTTTACCTGAAGTATTAAAAAAATACAATGAATTCGGAGGATGGAAACCTATCGGTGGAGGTACTTTCGCCATCGGTAAGAAAAATGAATCGGGGTATTTCACAGGTTGGCGTGTGACAGGTTATACTCCTGAAGGAAAACCAATAATAGAACAAGGTGGTATGCTTGGTTCTGATGCTCTTGACCGAATCTACCTTCACGAACAAGCCTTAGACTACAGATTTAAGTACATGTTAATGCTTGCCAAAGGACGCACTATAGCCAATAGAACTGATAAAGCACAAGATGGTTCTGAGTTTAAAATAAAGACAGAAAATAATAATGCGAATAAGGAGATACTCGCTCATCTACCTGTAAAAGATAGGGATGATCTTATAGCTCATTCTCCTAATATAGAAGGATTTAACGGCATTGAGAAACGCTTCGAAGCTTTTTCGAGTAAATATGGAAGTACTTTAAAACTAGACTTCGTGACAGGTTACATCTCAGATTTTGAATTCATGACAAAAGGAAGTTACCGTATCGTTGTTAAGGCTATTAAAAAAGATAAAACAGACCCTACAAAAGAAGTAGAAGAATCTATCTATGACCACACTATCAACCATGTCGATGGAGTAGTAGAGAACGAAGAACGCTATAGCCAAGGTGTGGATTTAAGAGGGTTTAATGGAGTAATAAAAAAATTATTGAAAGATGAATATATTAAAAAAGTCAATGCTCTTGCAAATACTAAATATGAGGTAAGATATCCGGGAGAAAGAAGAAAAGATAAAGACAAACTAGCCGCTTTGAAAGAGGAAGCTGAACAAGAACTCGCTAAAAATGGAGACGTTATATATGAGTTACCTATCAATCAGGATGAATTACGAGAAGGTACAGGAAAGCTAAACAATAAGTTTAAAGAAGGGATTCCTTTTACAAAAACTTATGCAAATGTAGCTAATGAACTCCGCAATGTATTAAGGAACATAACGGATAGCGATGTGCAAAAAAACTCCCCAATATGGGCGAACACCGCTGAACTAAATTCAGAGGGACAACGAAAAGATAAAGACCCAGATCGTGTCTATAAATTATTGGATTTTGTATTACCAACTGCGAAAAAAATTATCTATCATGCAGATACAGATCAATTAGAACTCCAAACAGATCCAGAAAAAGTGAAGAATCATCGTAAAGAACTTGAAACTAGACTTAAATCAAAAGAAGCTAGCTTTGCAAGCAGTACGAATGGAGAGGAAAAAACTAAACTTAACAAAGAAATCTCAGCCTTAAAATCAGCCATTGGATCCACAAACTCATACACTTACCTTGAAGCAAGAAACGGTAGTAAAGAAGCGAAAATCCTTGGATCACACATGGAAGCAACTGAACAACCTAGTACAAGTGAACTAACAGAAAGTGAGTACAATAGGATAAAGACGAATGAACTTGCTGCGAAGGAAGAAAAAGGTCTTTCAAAATTCACGCACTATTTTGTCGAAAAAGAAAAAGTTAGACGTTCAGATGTACTACCTGATGATAAATTATCAGAAAGAATTACTAAGGAAATTGGTGGCGATGAGGATAAACTAGGTAAAGGTGGATACTTCTCAACAGGAGATATTCACTTAGAAAAAGATATCGTTGCTTATAAGATTCAAATATTTTCTGGTAATAATAAACGAGTTGGAGTAAATCCCCAAAGTCCACGTATACAATATAACCTACCAGTTTTAGCAAACTTTTCGATTGTCCAAGACACCTTAAAAGCAGCTCAAGCTTTATCTCATCGTATTCTTAATCAAACCATTAAAGAAGAAAAAGAAAAAGTTGATGAAAAACGAGCTGAAAAACAAAAATTAGTTACTGAATTGGAAAAAAATATACCTCCACTCGAAGATAAATTGAAACCTCTTGAAAGCAAACAAAAAGAATTAGAGGATAAACAAAACGAGCTAGGAGATAAAATAAAACCTTTCGAAGATAAGCAAAAAGAAGTCGGTGAAAAACTAAAACCTATTGAAGATAAACAAAAAGAAATTGAAGAAAAGCAAAAATCAGTAGCAGACAAATTAAAAGAAAAAGAGAAACTAAGCCAAGATGAATTAAAAAAATTAGAAGATGAGGCTAAAAAACTTGAAGATGAAGCAAAAAAATTAGAGGATGAAGCTAAACCTTTTAAAGATGAAATTAAAAAACTTGAAGATGAAGCTAAACCTTTCAAAGATGAAGCTAAGAAATTAGAGGATGACGCTAAAAAAATAAAAGAAGAAGCTCAATCATTAAAAAATGAAATAGAATCTACAAAATCCAAAATTCAACTTGAAAAGGAAAAAATTCAAGATATTGATGAATCTTTCAAAGAAGTTGAAAAAGGCTTAAATAAAATCCACAATCAAATTGACGCAAGTAAAAAAACCCATCAATTAAAACTTTTATTTAAAGGAAATATTACAGTTAAATATCAGGATAATAAAGGAAATGAGTTAAAAGATAGTGCAACATTAGCTAAATCTGGAAACTTTATTAGGGTTAATGAGGAAGGAAATTTATCTGAAACAGATAAAAATGATCAATTAGTAAAAACACATAAAGTATTTGAAAATGGAAATGTCCTTGAAATTGTTGATAATAAAATCGTTAAGGCTTATAAAGTTGACCATGATGGAAAAACAATCAAAACTTATGTGGTTGACGAAAATGGTGATATTTTTGCTAGTGATGAAGAAGGTAAGAAAATCCAAGATTTAAAACTTTATAAACTTGTACAAAAAGATAGAGTTGAAAAAGTATTAAACCCTGAAACAAACAAGGAAGAAGAAAAAACAATTCATGAAGAATACCTTGCAAGACTTGATAAAGATGGAAAAGAAGCTGGAAAATACAATAAAAAACACTTAATCGAAGGTAAAGATAAACCAGAAGACTTATTAGAAATTAGTAATAAAATTGGTTTTTACTATGATTCGACGAGTGAGTATTTAAGAACCATAAAAAAAGACGGAATTACTTATCGTTTGAGTAAAGCTCATAGAGGTGGTGTTACAGCAACATCTAATCGCCCTTCAGGAGTATTATCTTCTGTAAATACAACGGTTACTTATCTTTATGATGAAGTTGCTCGAGCTAAAGTTCAAGTGAGAGAAAGAGATGACAACGGTCATCTAATTCCAGTTGAAAATCAAGATGACTTTATTTTGGAATCCCTTGTTGGAAAAGAATTCCCTGCAGAAGCTGTCAATGAAAAGATAGCAGAGTTGAAAAAAATCGGGTATGATATTGTTTCAAGTGATTTTGGCAATGGAAAAACTCGAGTAGCCGATAATGTCAGTGATGTAGAGGATAATATAAGTCAAATTTATACGATTATAGTTAAAAAACCAATAATTTATGCGAATGTAGTAGCGAATTACTACAAAGATGGAACAGAAGAAAAATTAGCCGAAAGTGATACTCAAGAAAATAAAAGAGTGTTTACAGATTATGAAACTAAAGCAAAAAAGATTTCTTCAAAAAAAGTAATCGAAGAAACTGAACTAACAATTACCACAAGAACATATACTTATACTTTGAAAGCTAACCCAGAAAATAGCAAAGGTAAAGTTGTAAAAGGAGGGGTAGTTGTAAATTACTTCTATACTGAAAATGTCGAAGAAAGTGTTGTATTAAAAATAACGATTTGGCGTGATACTGAAGGGAATGAATTGAAACCGTACGAAGTGGGTAAAAAAGCAGCATTGGAGTTTAATGGTTATAGATTTGTTAAAACCGCAACAATTGATGGAATTACAATTCATTTATATGAAAAAATACAAAAACCGTTTATTCCAGGAAAAATACCGACTCCACCTACGCCTGTAATTCCTAATCCACAACCAAATCCGGTAGAACCACAACCAAATCCGGTAGAACCACAACCCGAGCCAGAAAAACCGAATAAAACTGAAGAGCCGTGTAAACCAGAATTACCAAATACTGGTACAGAAACTAATGCTGGAGTTACAGTACTTGGAGTTTTAGCAGCTTTGAGTGGAATTGGGCTTGTTACACGGAAGAAAGAAGAAGATGAGAATTAGGTTTTCTAATCTTTTGTGAGCTTTTCGATTTTTGTAGTTGCTCTACAGATTTTGAGGATAAACCTATTTACTTAAATAAATATTTTTGAATGACTTCCTGTCATAGTAGTATTAGGACGGCAGCAGCCCTGCGGTCTCATGCCTAAACTTTGAGCCTAAGATCTCAAAGTTTCCTGTAAGATAAGCCAAATAGGCTTATCTTACTCATACTACTAGAGGAAGTCTTCTTTGTTCTTCGTCTGCTTTTTTGAGCAAAATAATCTTCCAAACAGTAGAGATATCTTGAGAATTATTTTCGTAGTTAAATAAAGCCAATGAAATCAATACTTTAGAGATAGTATAAAAGTAAAAATCGCCACCATAAAATCCCGTAAAATGAGGATTTTGTGGTGACGATTATTTCTTGCGAAATTTATTTTCCGACATTCAACGATTAAAAGTTTATTACGAGAATGTCGAAGAAATAGCCAATTAAGACAATTATGCGGACTTCAATCACATTATATTTCTATGAATCATACTAATAATTATGTTCGTATAGTGCCAAGTTCTGCTGCGATGTCTCGTTTTATAAAAAAATTAAAGGAACAGCAAGAAGAATTGACACAGATGATGGTGATTTTAGAAAAGAAATTACAAGAAGAATTACCGGATTTTGGAAAAGAAGTATCCGTTAATGGGAAAATTATTCAAAGCTACGCCAATAAAGTATCTACTAAAGAACCAGATGGCAGAAGAGAAACGCAGGCTGATACGACCGCAAAAAATTATTATTCAAATAACGGAACTAAAACTACGAAGTATTATTTTGGTTTCTGAGTTCATTTATTAGCAGATGTAAATTATGAACTACTGATAGTTTTTAAAGTGACTCCAGCAGGTAAAGGAGAACGTGAAGTCGCTGAAGAAATTCTTACAGAATCAGAAATCCTATATCCCTCCAAGACATATGTGGAAAGATGAAGAAGGTCGTCAATATAAAGATACAGCCCTTTATTATAATCAAGATGGGCAAGTATTCTATCGAACAGAATATTATGAAATGATTGAATTAGTGTACAAAGGTTATGATCAATCGACAGATTCATTGCGTTACGGATTCCATCAAAAATATAATAATAATCAAATTTTTAGAATTAATCGTTCAGAAGATATTCGCATCTTCCCTAAAGTATCACAACAATGACATAAATTTGAGAGACTTTACAATAAGAGAAGTGCCATAGAAAGAATTAATGGTCGGTTAGATAGAGACTTTATGTTTGAGAATCATACGATAAGAGGATTAGAAAAAGTAACTTTATATGTCACAATGGCTTGTTTATGCACATTAGGATTTGCTTATTCAAAAGTGAAAAAACAAGAAACAGAGCTTTTAAATAGTTGGGTTGCTTAATAATTGTATAACTTTTTTAAAAATTGTGAAAATTTAAGGGGGATATTCTATCCTTTTTCAGGAACTGAGGCTGTCATTGAATCATTACACCTTAAAATGAAAAGGAAATTTACTTTATGAGATATTTCTTTGGTTTCTGAAACAGATTTTTATTTTCAAAATTCATGATATCGCTATTTTTGCCCCCAAAAAGGACACAGCGTAAATGATTCAGGAGGAATCTTCGGGCTAATCATGGTATAATAAAAGGTAATGAAAAATTCCAACGAGGCAGAGATGAAACTACTTTATACTGATATTCGGACTTCTTTGACAGAAATTTTAACAAGAGAGGCGGAAGAGCTAGTTGCTGCTGGCAAGCGGGTCTTCTACATTGCCCCAAACTCTCTTTCTTTTGAAAAGGAACGTGCCGTGCTGGAATGCTTGTCCCAGCAGGCTTCTTTTGCGATTACCGTCACACGCTTTGCTCAAATGGCTCGTTACCTGATTTTGAATGACTTGCCTGCTAAGACCAGTCTTGATGATATTGGTCTTGGGATGGCCTTTTACAAATGCCTTGCTGAACTTGATCCCAAAGACTTACGAGTATACGGCGCCATCAAGCAGGATCCTCAGTTTATCCAGCAGTTGATTGAGCTTTACCACGAGATGACCAAAGCTCAGATGAGTTTTTTGGACTTGGAGAGTTTGACGGATGAGGACAAGAGGGCCGATTTACTCTTGATTTTTGAGAAGGTAACGGCTTATCTCAATCAAGGTCAGTTGGCTCAGGGAAGTCAGTTGTCCCATTTGATTGAGGCTATTGAGAATGACAAAGTTAGTAGTGATTTTACTCAAATCGCCTTGGTTATTGATGGATTTACCCGTTTTTCTGCTGAGGAAGAGCGGATTGTGGATTTACTTCATGGCAAGGGTGTTGAGATTGTCATTGGGGTTTATGCTAGTAAGAAAGCTTATACCAGTCCATTTGCTGAAGGCAATCTCTACCAAGCCAGTGTGGAGTTTCTCCATCATTTAGCCGCTAAATACCAAACTCCTGCTCAAGACCGTTCTCAGACTTATGAGAAGATGGATAGTTTTGACAAGGTATCTCGTTTGCTGGAGTCTTCTTATGACTTTTCAGAACTTTCCTTGGAAATTGATGATAAGGACCGTGAAAACTTACAAATCTGGTCTTGTTTGACGCAAAAAGAAGAGTTGGAGCTAGTAGCCCGTAGCATTCGTCAGAAATTACACGAGAACCCAGACCTGAGTTACAAGCATTTTCGTATTCTCTTGGGGGATGTAGCTTCTTATCAGTTATCTCTCAAAACCATTTTTGATCAGTACCAGATTCCTTTCTATCTTGGTAGAAGCGAATCCATGGCCCACCACCCTTTAACTCAGTTTGTCGAATCTATTTTAGCTTTGAAACGCTATCGTTTCCGTCAGGAAGATTTGATTAATCTCCTCAGAACAGGTTTGTATACCGACCTTAATCAGGCTGATATTGATGCTTTTGAGCAATATATCCGTTATCTTGGTATCAATGGCTTGCCAGCCTTTCAGCAAACCTTTACCAAATCCCACCATGGGAAATTTGATTTGGAACGTTTAAATGCTCTTCGTCTGCGTATTTTAACAGCTCTTGAGACTCTTTTTGCTAGCCGAAAACAAAAGGCTGAAAATCTCTTGCAAAAGTGGAACTCTTTTCTAAAAGAAGGAGCTGTGACCAAGCAGTTACAAGATTTGACAGCCACTATGGAAGTCCTAGAACAGGAAAGACAAGCCGAAGTTTGGAAGGCATTCTGTCACGTTTTAGAACAATTTGTGACTGTTTTTGCTGGTTCACAAGTTAGTCTAGAGGACTTCCTTGCCTTGCTCCATTCTGGAATGAGCCTATCTCAGTATCGCACCATTCCAGCGACAGTGGACACCGTACTGGTGCAGAGTTACGATTTGATTGCACCACTGACTGCTGACTTTGTCTATGCCATTGGGTTGACTCAGAATCATTTACCAAAAATCGCGCAAAATACCAGTCTTTTGACAGATGAAGAAAGACAGAGCTTAAACCAAGCGACAGAAGATGGGGCGCAATTGCTGATTGCCAGCAGTGAAAACCTCAAGAAAAATCGCTACACTATGCTTTCCTTGGTTAATTCTGCTCGTAAGCAGTTGGTTTTGTCAGCTCCAAGCCTTTTTAATGAAAGTGAAAGTAAGGAATCAGCCTATCTTCAAGAACTGGTCCATTTTGGATTTAGTCGAAAAGAGAAGAGGATGAATCACAAAGGGCTGTCTAAGGAAGATATTGGGTCCTATCATAGTCTTTTGTCTAGTCTGGTTGCCTATCACCAGCAGGGCGAGATGAGTGAGACTGAGCAAGATTTGACCTTTGTCAAGGTTCTGGCGCGTGTGATGGGTAAAAAACTAGAACAGCAAGGTCTGGAAAATCCAGCCCTCCCAATCAGTCCAAGCAGTAAGCAGTTGACCAAGGATACCTTGCAGGCTCTCTATCCAGCTGATCAGGAATTTTACCTGTCCACCTCTGGTTTAACGGAGTTTTATCGCAATGAATACAGTTATTTTCTTCGCTACATTTTAGGCTTGCAGGAGGAATTACGTTTGCGTCCTGATGCCCGTAGTCATGGGAATTTCTTGCACCGTATTTTTGAACGCGCCTTGCAGCTGCCTGACGAAGATTCCTTTGACAAACGTTTAGAACAAGCTATCCAAGAAACCAGTCAAGAACGCGAATTTGAGGCTATTTATCAGGAAAGTTTGGAAGCCCAGTTTACCAAGGAAGTTCTGCTTGATGTTGCACGGACAACTGGACATATTCTCCGACACAATCCAGCCATCGAAACCATCAAAGAGGAAGCGAATTTTGGCGGCAAAGACCAAGCCTTTATTCAATTGGACAATGGTCGCAGTGTCTTTGTACGAGGCAAGGTTGACAGGATTGACCGTTTGAAAGCTGATGGAGCGATAGGGGTAGTAGACTACAAGTCGAGTCTGACTCAGTTCCAGTTTCCTCATTTCTTTAATGGGCTCAATTCTCAGTTGCCAACCTATCTAGCTGCCTTAAAAAGAGAAGGGGAGCAGAACTTTTTCGGCGCTATGTACTTGGAAATGGCTGAACCTGTTCAATCTCTGATAGCCGTTAAAAGTCTGGCAGGTGCAGTAGTAGAAGCTAGCAAGTCAATGAAATACCAAGGCCTCTTTTTAGAAAAAGAAAGCAGTCATTTGGGCGAATTTTACAACAAAAACAAGGCCAATCAGCTGACGGATGAGGAATTCCAGCTCCTACTGGACTACAATGCACAACTTTACAAGAAAGCCGCTGAGAAGATTTTAGCAGGCCAGTTCGCCATTAATCCTTATACCGAAAATGGCAGAAGTATTGCACCGTATGTTCAGCAACATCAGGCTATTACAGGATTTGAAGCCAATTACCACTTGGGTCAAGCCCGTTTCTTAGAGAAGTTAGACCTAGCTGACGGCAAGCGTCTGGTTGGAGAAAAACTCAAGCAAGCTTGGTTTGAAAAAATAAGAGAGGAGTTGAATCGATGAAGCCTATTCCCTTTTTAACTGAGAAGGAAATTCAAAAACTGCAAGAAGTAGAAGCGCATTCGAGCAAGGAACAAAAGAAAACTGCCGAGCAAATTGAAGCCATCTATACTTCTGGTCAGAATATTCTTGTCTCAGCGTCGGCTGGTTCTGGTAAAACCTTTGTCATGACAGAGCGCATTCTAGATCAATTAGCGCGTGGTGTGGAAATTTCTCAACTATTTATCTCAACCTTTACCGTCAAGGCTGCGACCGAACTCAAAGAACGTTTAGAGAAAAAAATCAGCCAACAAATCCAAGAAAGCAGCGATGTTGACCTCAAACAACACTTGGGTCGCCAGTTAGCAGACATACCCAACGCAGCCATCGGTACCATGGACTCTTTCACACAAAAATTTCTTGGCAAACATGGCTATCTAATTGATATTGCGCCTAATTTCCGTATTTTACAAAACCAAAGCGAGCAACTTCTTCTAAAAAACGAAGTCTTTCATGAGGTCTTTGAAACCCATTACCAAGGTAAACAGAAAGAGACCTTTAGTCATTTGCTGAAAAACTTTGCTGGGCGCGGCAAGGATGAACGGGAGATACGCCAGCAAGTCTATAAAATTTATAACTTCCTCCAATCCACCAGTAATCCTCAAAAGTGGCTGAGTGAATCTTTCCTCAAAGGCTTTGAAGAAGCTGATTTTAGCAGTGAAAAAGAAAGACTGACTGAGCAAATCCAGCAAGCCCTTTGGGATTTGGAAAGCTTTTTCCGTTACCATCTGGATAACGATGCCAAGGAATTTGCAAAGGCTGCTTATTTAGAAAATGTCCAGTTAATTTTAGATGAAATTGGCTCCTTAAATCAAGAGTCCGATAGTCAGGCTTATCAGGCAGTGCTTGCGCGTGTTGTCGCCATTTCAAAAGAGAAAAACGGTCGGGCCCTGACTAATGCTAGTCGCAAGGCTGATTTGAAGCCACTGGCCGATGCCTACAACGAAGAAAGAAAGACCCAGTTTGCTAAACTAGGACAACTAGCAGATCAGATAACGATTCTCGACTATCAAGAACGTTATCATGGAGACACTTGGAAACTAGCTAAAACCTTCCAAACCTTTATGAGCGATTTTGTGGAGGCTTATCGTCAGCGTAAACGTCAGGAAAATGCCTTTGAATTCGCTGATATCAGCCATTACACCATTGAGATTTTAGAGAAATTCCCGCAAGTCCGTGAAGCTTATCAGGAACGTTTCCATGAAGTCATGGTCGATGAATATCAGGATACCAACCATATTCAAGAACGGATGCTGGAATTGCTGTCTAATGGCCACAATCGCTTTATGGTGGGAGATATCAAGCAGTCCATCTACCGATTCCGTCAGGCAGACCCGCAGATTTTCAATGAGAAATTCCAACGCTATGCGCAAAATCCCCAAGAAGGCAAGCTGATTCTCCTGAAGGAAAATTTCCGTAGTAGTTCAGAAGTGCTGTCAGCAACCAATGATGTTTTTGAACGCCTTATGGACCAAGAGGTCGGCGAAATCAACTATGACAGCATGCACCAACTTGTTTTTGCCAATACCAAGCTGACTCCTAATCCAGAAAACAAGGCAGAATTTCTCCTCTACGATAAGGACGACACAAATGAGGAAGAAGAGGGTCAGGCAGAAACGAAACTAACAGGCGAAATGCGCTTAGTCATCAAGGAGATTCTGAAACTCCATCAGGAACAAGGTGTTGCCTTTAAAGAAATTGCCCTTCTGACCTCCAGTCGCAGTCGTAATGACCAGATTCTTCTCGCCCTGTCTGAGTACGGAATTCCTGTCAAAACTGACGGTGAGCAAAACAATTACCTCCAATCCCTAGAAGTGCAAGTCATGCTGGACACCCTTCGTGTCATTCACAATCCCCTACAAGACTATGCCTTGGTTGCCCTTATGAAGTCTCCAATGTTTGGCTTTGATGAGGATGAGTTGGCACGTTTGTCCCTTCAGAAAGCAGAGGATAAAGTCCAAGAAAATCTCTATGAAAAACTGGTCAATGCACAAAAAATGGTAACAAGCCAGAAAAAATTGATCCATACAGCTCTAGCTGAGAAACTAAAGCAATTCATGGATATCTTGGCTTCTTGGCGCTTGTATGCCAAGACCCACTCCCTCTATGACTTGATTTGGAGGATTTACAACGACCGTTTTTACTACGATTATGTTGGGGCTTTGCCAAATGGCCCTGCTAGACAGGCCAATCTCTATGCCCTAGCACTGCGTGCTGATCAATTTGAAAAGAGTAATTTCAAGGGCTTGTCTCGTTTTATTCGTATGATTGATCAAGTTTTAGAAGCCCAGCATGATTTGGCAAGCGTGGCTGTCGCACCGCCAAAAGATGCAGTAGAGCTCATGACCATCCACAAGAGTAAAGGGCTGGAGTTTCCTTACGTCTTTATCCTCAATTTGGATCAGGATTTTAACAAGCAAGACTCTATGTCAGAAGTCATTCTCAGCCGTAAAAATGGGCTTGGTGTCAAATATATTGCCAAAATGGAGACAGGAGCAGTGGAAGATCACTATCCTAAAACCATCAAACTCTCCATTCCTAGTCTGACCTATAGACAGAACGAAGAAGAATTACAGCTGGCAAGCTATTCTGAGCAAATGCGTCTACTGTATGTTGCTATGACACGGGCTGAGAAAAAGCTCTATCTTGTCGGTAAAGGTTCTCGTGAAAAGTTGGAATCCAAGGAATACCCAGCAGCTAAAAATGGAAAACTAAATAGCAACATTAGACTGCAAGCCAAGAATTTCCAAGATTGGATTTGGGCTATCAGCAAGGTATTTGCCAAGGATCATCTCAACTTTAGTTATCATTTTATTGGCGAAGATCAGCTGACTAAAGAAGCTATTGGTCAGTTGGAAACCAAGAGTAATCTCCAAGCTAGCTCCCAAACAGACAATCGTCAGTCAGAAACCATTAAAGAAGCTCTTGAAATGCTGAAAGAGGTGGAAGTTTATAATACTCTTCACCGCGCAGCCATTGAACTTCCTAGTGTTCAAACTCCAAGTCAAATCAAGAAATTCTACGAACCAGTTATGGATATGGAAGGTGTTGAGATTGCAGGTCAAGGCCAGTCAGTAGACAAGAAAATCAGCTTTGATTTGCCAGATTTTTCAACCAAAGAAAAGGTAACAGGAGCTGAGATTGGTAGTGCTACCCACGAACTCATGCAGAGAATTGACCTCAGCCAGAAACCAACCCTTGCTAGCCTGACAGAAACTCTTAAACAAGTTCAAACCAGCCCAGCTGTCAGAGACAAGATCAATCTTGCTAAAATTCTTGCATTCTTTGACACAGCACTTGGTCAGGAAATTCTTGCTAATATTAACCATCTCTATCGTGAGCAACCCTTCTCCATGCTCAAACGAGACCAAAAGAGTCAGGAAGACTTTGTTGTCCGTGGTATCCTTGATGGCTATCTGCTTTATGAGGACAGAATTGTTCTGTTCGACTATAAGACAGACCGCTATGATGAACCAAGTCAACTCGTAGACCGCTATCGTGGTCAGTTAGCCCTATACGGAGAGGCTTTATCTCGAGCCTATTCGATTGAAAATATTGAGAAATACTTGATTTTACTGGGTAAAGACGAGGTTCAAGTTGTAAAAGTCTAGTAGAATCATCTAGTTAAAAATCTTATCAGTTAATGAAGAAATTATTTGAAAATAGATAAAATTTGATGTATAATAGGCGGTGTCAAATAGTGTGTCAAAACGCCGTTTGCATATATATATATATATATATATATATAGAAAGCAGGCAATAAAATGCTAAGACGTACAAATAAAAACAAGAAATACGCTTTACGAAAAATTGGAAAATATTTTGGACCATGTGTGATTGGTACTATGATTGCTATCGGAGTAGCTGTAACAATACCATTGAATGAAGTGCATGCTACTACGCCTCCTTATACGCCTATGAAGGTATATGAGGTCACTATAACTCCTGAAACTGTATATAAGGCAGACGATTCGAAAGATGTAGGTTATCGTAAAGAAGAGAAAGGTACACCTGGTAAACAAGAAATTTGGACGAAGTTCGAAAAAAGGGATTATTTTGAGGACAAATATCCTGGAAGAAATGTGACTGAGATGCTAGGGGAGCTATATTCTAGAAATCAAGATAAAACAT
Source organism: Streptococcus pseudopneumoniae (assembly GCF_001070715.1). Classification (GTDB taxonomy): domain Bacteria; phylum Bacillota; class Bacilli; order Lactobacillales; family Streptococcaceae; genus Streptococcus; species Streptococcus pseudopneumoniae_H. Next base: position 13,890 of record NZ_JVRR01000104.1, on the reverse strand, counting down.
TAGATGAAGATGGTACTGTACCTGCACACCCTGACTGGGCAGAGAGCTATAATGATAATAATGGGAAAGAATTTCCAAAACGTATTGATGAAGATAACAATGGGGAGTTTCGTGACAAGGATATCTATGATAAGGATCTTGGTAGAAATACTGTATCTGCTGAACGTAAGGTAGAATCAAATAAGAAGTTTGTAGCCTTGACAAACACCACTGCTGATCCGGACAATCCTGATGAATCAACTATGATAGATTATGATGACAATGAAGTGGTTGCTGATTATGATTCGGATAACAAAGTAGTACGTTTAAATCCGCATTATTACGAGATAAAAAACGAGGAAGATAAGGTAGATACAGTTATTACTGTAGGAACAAAAACAACAGTCGTGACAAAAGAAATACCATATACAACGCGTTATGAGATAGATAATACAAAAGGAGAAGATTATTGTGAAGTAACCACACCTGGTGAAAAAGGAGAAGAAACAACAACTACAACTTACTCTTTAGATACTACAAATGGAAAAGTGACTCCAAATGAATCTAAAGTAATAACTAAAAAAGCGGTAGAAGAGGTGATAACGCTAGGAGCACAACCAAATCGTAACGTGCCACTACCTACAATAGCTATAGTGGAAGAGTCCAATAATAAAGCAAGTATACAAGTAAAAGCACCTGAGAAAGATGCTGATACAGTAAGAATCACTTATCCTAAGCGTGATGGCTCTGGTAATGAAGTTCTCACTCTTACCAAGCAATCTGGTGGCGAATGGACTTTAGACAAACAACCTGAAAATGTGATATTAAACAAGGAAAAAGGTACTGTGACCATTCCACGAGAAGCTATCGTCAATAAACAAAAAGTTCAAGCTCGATCTAAAAATGGGAATAGTGGTTTTTCCCTACCTGTATATGAAGTCCTCTCTATTGAAGAAGCTAAACCGGAACACCCGGTAACTAGATGGATAGATAAGGGAGGTAAAAAATTAAGAGATGAAATAGTTGGGAAAAAAGAACTAGCTGGTACAATTCCAGGATATAAATGGGTATCTAGTCGCCTAGAAAACGGCATTTTAACTCATACATTTGAGATAAATAGCGGAAACTCACAATCATCAAACTTAATTCCGGAAAAACCAAGTAGTAAAACTGAAAATCCAGTGATTCGTACAGTATGGCGCGATGAAAATGGAAAAGACTTGAAAACACCATCAGTTGAGAAGCAAGAAGCAGGTGAAGTTGAAGGCTATGAATTTGTTGAAAGCCACCGTGAAGGGGATAATTTGACAGTTCATGTGTTTAGAACAAAGAAATCTCAAACTCCAAGCCCAGCACCAGCTAAAGTCTCAGAACAAAAAGGTGAAGCAGTAGCTACATCAGAAAAGCCAGTAGAAAACGGAACATCTACAAACGAATCTGATAAAGCAGAATTACCAAACACAGGTACAGAAACCAATGCTAGCCTTGCGAGCGCTGGTATCATGACCTTGCTAGCTGGTTTAGGACTAGGCTTCTTCAAAAAGAAAGAAGATGAAAACTAGATTCTTGTGAGCAAATCATGAGAGAGAACAATTTCGTTCTCTCTTTTTTTAAACGCTACTGGCTTTCTTTTATTAGCTAGCAAGTTTTGAGAATAGAAAAATCAAAAGAACGTTTGTAACATAACTATTTTTATGTTACAAAATTTTAACCAAACTATAAGTCCATGCAAAAAACCTTGATTTATGATAAAATAGTAGGTAAGAAGAACTCGATTTATATTAAATTAACATTTAAAGGAAAATTTTTATGGCTACTATTCAATGGTTTCCTGGTCACATGTCTAAAGCGCGTCGACAGGTGCAGGAAAATTTAAAATTTGTTGATTTTGTGACGATTTTGGTTGATGCACGTTTACCTCTATCTAGTCAAAATCCTATGTTGACCAAGATTGTTGGTGATAAACCAAAACTTTTGATTTTAAACAAAGCAGACTTGGCTGACCCAGCAATGACCAAGGAATGGCGTCAGTATTTTGAATCACAAGGAATCCAAACTCTGGCTATCAACTCCAAGGAGCAAGTGACTGTAAAAGTTGTAACAGATGCGGCCAAGAAGCTCATGGCTGATAAGATTGCTCGCCAGAAAGAACGTGGGATTCAGATTGAAACCTTGCGTACCATGATTATCGGGATTCCAAACGCTGGTAAATCAACTCTTATGAATCGTTTGGCTGGTAAAAAGATTGCCGTTGTCGGCAATAAACCAGGGGTGACCAAGGGACAACAATGGCTCAAAACAAATAAAGACCTGGAAATCTTGGATACACCAGGGATTCTCTGGCCTAAGTTTGAGGATGAAACTGTAGCTCTTAAGTTGGCCTTGACTGGAGCTATCAAAGACCAGTTGCTTCCTATGGATGAGGTAACTATTTTTGGCCTCAATTATTTCAAAGAACATTATCCAGAAAAGCTGGCTGAACGCTTCAAACAAATGAAAATTGAGGAAGAAGCGCCTGTTATTATTATGGATATGACCCGCGCCCTCGGTTTCCGTGACGACTATGACCGTTTTTACAGTCTCTTCGTGAAGGAAGTCCGTGATGGCAAGCTTGGTAACTATACCTTAGATACATTGGAAGACCTCGATGGCGACGATTAAAGAAATAAAAGAACTCCTTGAAACGGTCAAAGACATAGATAGCCCTATCTTTTTAGAACTCGAAAAAGATAATCGCTCAGGAGTTCAAAAAGAAATCATCAAGCGTAAAAAAGCCATTCAGGCAGAATTGGATGAGGATCTTCGTTTGGAAGCCATGCTTTCCTATGAAAAAGAACTTTATAAGCAGGGATTGACCTTAATTGCTGGTGTTGACGAGGTTGGTCGTGGTCCTCTTGCTGGTCCTGTAGTCGCTGCTGCCGTTATTTTACCTAAAAATTGTAAGATTAAAGGCCTCAACGACAGCAAGAAAATCCCTAAAAATAAACATCTGGAGATTTTTCAAGCCGTTCAAGACCAAGCCTTGTCGATTGGAATTGGTATCATGGATAATCAGGTCATCGACCAAGCCAATATCTATGAAGCAACCAAACTAGCCATGCAAGAAGCAATCTCCCAGCTCAGTCCTCAACCTGAGCACCTCCTGATAGATGCCATGAAACTGGAATTGCCCATTTCACAAACCTCCATCATCAAAGGAGATGCCAACTCCCTCTCGATCGCAGCAGCCTCCATAGTAGCCAAGGTGACACGTGATGAATTGATGAAGGACTACGATCAGCAGTTCCCTGGCTATGATTTCTCTGCAAATGCAGGATATGGAACTGCTAAACACCTGGAAGGCCTTATAAAACTAGGAGTTACCCCAATTCACCGGACCAGCTTTGAACCCGTTAAATCACTGGTTTTAGGAGAAAAAGAAAGTTAAGTTAGAAGGAATGATTATGGAGGAACAGTCAGAAACACTCAGTTCTAAGAAAGAATTTGCCTTTGCCTCAAGTACCATATTATCCCAAGTTGGACGAGGAATCATTGTCGGTCTCGTCGTTGGAATCATCGTTGGATCCTTTCGTTTCTTAATCGAAAAAGGCTTCCACTTGATACAAGGACTTTATCAAGATCAAGCGCACCTATTTGTTAATTTATTTATTATCGTCCTGTTTTATCTAATCATCTGCTGGATCAGTGCTAAACTAACACGGTCAGAAAAAGATATTAAAGGCTCAGGAATCCCTCAAGTCGAAGCCGAACTGAAAGGCCTCATGACCCTTAACTGGTGGGGAGTTCTCTGGAAAAAATATGTGCTAGGTATTCTTGCTATTGCCAGCGGACTCATGCTGGGGCGTGAAGGGCCAAGTATCCAACTGGGAGCAGTTGGTGGTAAAGGAATTGCCAAGTGGCTCAAATCCAGTCCAGTAGAGGAACGTTCCTTAATTGCCAGTGGAGCTGCAGCAGGTTTAGCCGCTGCCTTTAATGCTCCGATTGCAGGACTTCTCTTTGTGGTAGAAGAAGTTTATCACCATTTTTCACGCTTTTTCTGGGTATCTACTCTCGCAGCTAGTCTCGTAGCAAACTTTGTTTCTCTGCTCATATTTGGCCTAACACCCGTACTGGATATGCCTGATAATATCCCTCTCATGACCCTAGATCAGTATTGGATATATCTCGTCATGGGAATTTTCCTTGGATTTTCAGGTTTTCTCTATGAGAAAGCTGTATTAAACGTCGGAAGAGTTTACGACTTGATTGGTCAAAAAATCCATTTGGATAGAGCTTATTATCCAATTCTGGCCTTCATTCTCATCATACCAGTCGGAATCTTCTTACCCCAAATCCTTGGTGGTGGAAATCAGCTGGTTCTTTCCTTAACTGAGCAAGATTTTAGTTTTCAAGTTCTATTAGCTTACTTTTTGATCCGTTTTATCTGGAGCATGATTAGTTATGGAAGTGGTCTTCCAGGAGGGATTTTCCTACCTATTTTGGCTCTCGGTTCCTTGCTTGGTGCCCTAGTTGGTGTTATCTGTGTCAATCTTGGACTTGTCAGTCAAGAGCAATTCCCTATATTTGTCATTCTAGGAATGAGTGGCTATTTTGGAGCCATATCAAAAGCTCCCTTAACCGCCATGATCCTCGTAACTGAGATGGTAGGAGATATTCGCAACCTCATGCCACTTGGTTTAGTAACCTTGGTCTCCTACATCATTATGGACCTACTCAAAGGTGCACCAGTCTATGAAGCCATGCTGGAAAAAATGCTTCCAGAAGAAGTATCCAGCGAAGGAGAAGTTACACTTATCGAAATACCAGTTTCTGATAAAATTGCTGGGAAACAAGTTCATGAACTCAACTTACCACACAACGTCCTCATCACTACCCAAGTGCATAATGGGAAGAGCCAAACAGTTAACGGCTCAACCAGAATGTATCTGGGTGATATGATTCACCTAGTGATTCCAAAAAGTGAAATTGGAAAAGTCAAAGATTTGTTGTTATAGAGTTGTTTACATAATTTATATTATGTAAACAACTGACTTAATTTATTTAGAAAACCGATTCTCAGCAATGAGATCGGTTATTTTTTGCAGCTAAGATATTTCACATACAAATAATTGAACTTTGGTAAAAAAAGGAGTTTACTGTATCAAATCTGTACAGTAAGATTAAAATCATGAAAAAGAAAACAATAGCAATTATACAATGCATTTTGTATCTCATAGCTCCTTATATAGCTCTTCAGTTATGTAGAATGAACAGAAGTTTCGTTACTGATAATCTCTTTTTTATTTTCCTTATTCTGTTGACTATTTCATTCTGGTTTAGTATTTGGAAGCTAGAAAAAGCACTAGCTAATGATTCACAATGAAACTCCAAAGACTTAGATCTGTTTTACTCAGGTCTAAGTCTTTTTTATCACTTTAAAAAAACTCCTATGGCATCTTTCCGAAAAACTATAATTTTCTTGAAAAATATATAAGTCTATGCTATACTACTAGTAGACTTATATATGGAGAAAATACATGAAACGTGAGATTTTACTGGAACGAATCGACAAACTAAAACAAATCATGCCCTGGTATGTTCTAGAATACTACCAATCTAAGCTTGCTGTTCCCTATAGTTTCACAACCTTGTACGAATACCTCAAGGAATACGATCGATTTTTCAGCTGGGTTTTGGAGTCTGGTATTTCAAACGCTGATAAAATGTCCGATATTCCTTTATCAGTTTTGGAAAATATGTCTAAGAAAGACATGGAATCTTTTATCCTTTATCTACGTGAACGTCCCTTGCTGAATGCCAATACAAGTAAACAAGGTGTTTCTCAGACAACCATCAATCGAACCTTATCAGCACTTTCTAGTCTTTACAAGTATCTAACCGAGGAGGTTGAAAACGACCAGGGAGAACCTTATTTCTATCGTAATGTAATGAAAAAAGTTTCAACCAAGAAAAAGAAAGAAACCCTTGCTGCCAGAGCTGAAAACATCAAGCAAAAGCTCTTTCTAGGTGATGAAACAGAAGGTTTTCTAACTTATATTGACCAAGAGTATCCACAAGAGCTTTCAAATCGCGCTCTCTCATCATTCAACAAAAATAAGGAACGAGATTTGGCCATTATTGCCCTTCTCTTGGCTTCTGGTGTCCGCTTATCTGAAGCTGTTAATCTGGATCTAAGAGATCTCAATCTAAAAATGATGGTTATCGATGTCACTAGAAAAGGTGGTAAACGTGACTCTGTCAATGTCGCTGCCTTTGCCAAACCTTATCTAGAAAATTATCTCGCCATTCGAAATCAACGCTATAAAACGGAAAAGACAGACACAGCTCTCTTTTTGACACTCTATCGAGGTGTTCCCAATCGTATCGATGCTTCTAGTGTTGAAAAGATGGTTGCTAAGTATTCTGAGGACTTCAAAGTTCGTGTAACACCCCACAAGCTCCGTCATACCCTAGCAACTAGGCTCTATGATGCCACTAAATCGCAAGTTTTGGTCAGTCACCAGCTAGGACATTCCAGCACACAAGTCACTGACCTCTATACCCATATCGTCAACGATGAACAAAAGAATGCTCTAGATAGTTTATGAAATACATAAAATAAATTATGTAATATATGATTTTAAAAAAGAAGCTGGTCCTACAACCAACTTCTTTTTGATTTATCCAACTACCGCTTCAGCGATTTCTTCACGGCTAATACCAGCGAAATAGCGTGCAATATCAATCGTTTCTATATTTTTGAAATTCTCATTTGCCTACTACTTAATTTAACTATAGCAAAAATAATGCAGATAAGGAAGGATATTTTTGCTTGTAGGAATTCTAAAAATCAAGCTTTTCTGGATTCAAATCTCTTCATAATCACAGTTAAACGCCAACGGTAGAGAGCCCCGCTCACGATTAGACTAATAATCAAACCAATCCAGTAAGAATAAGCTCCAAAATCTGTTAGAGAGTCGAATACCATAGCTACTGGGAGTGTCACCCCCCAATAACCAACCAAACCAAGGTAAAAAGGAATAACGGTATCCTTATACCCCCGTAAAATTCCTTGAAGCGGTGCCGCAAAGGTATCTGCTAACTGGAAGAAAAGACTGTAAGTCAAAAAACGTGCTGTCAAATCGATAAATTCTGGGTCGTTACCATAAAGACTAGCCACATTTCCTCGAAAAATGTAAAGGAAAGATAAGGTGAAGGCCGCAAAAATAAGGGCAGTCCATCTTCCTAGACCAATATAGGTTTTCGCATCATCAAATCGCTTGGCTCCCACTTCATAGGAAACGACAATAGCCATAGCCGATGAGATACTCATAGGAAAGGCGTACATAAGACTTGAAAAGTTCATGGCTGATTGGTGACTAGCGATAATCAAGGACGAGAACTTAGCCATAATCAAGCCAACCACGGAAAAGATAGCCACTTCCGCGAAAACAGTTCCCCCAATAGGAAGACCTAAACGAACTCCTTCCTTGATTTTATCCATATTAAGTGGAATTCGTCTTTCAAGGTGTAGGGCTTTGAGCTTCTCCTGTTTAAATAAAACCAGAACAGAAATTCCCAGCAAGACCCAATAAGCCAAGGAAGTACCTAAACCAGCACCAGCCCCTCCCAGCTCTGGAACTCCAAAGGCACCGTAAATCAAGAGATAGTTAAATCCGCTATTGAGAGGAAGTAACAAAAGCATGAGGTACATAGACAGTTTGGTCAAGCCCAGCGAATCCAGCAAGGAACGAATGACACTAAAGAGTAACAAGGGGATAATTCCAATAGATAAAAACCAAAGATAGCGAACCGCTACTGCTGCCACTGGTACTTCTAGTCCGATATGATTTAAAACGGGTGGTGCCAGGAAAACTACCATCCCCAGCAAGAGAACAGATAGACCCAAGGCCAGATAGATGAATTGGTAAAAATCAGACGCAACTTCTTCCTTTTTGCCTCGACCAAGATGGTGACCAATGATAGGCACCAAGGCCGACACAATTCCTGTTAGGAATGTAAAGAAAGGATTCCAGATACTAGTTGCCATAGACACACCAGCTAAGTCCATAGTATTGTATTGACCTGTCATTGCAGTGTCAACAAAAGAGGCAGAATAATTGGCAAATTGGTAGATCAGGATTGGGAAGAAAATTTTTAAAAATAATACTAACTTCTCTCGTAAACACTTTGTCTTATACATACTTCTCTTTCTATTCTGATTTATCTAAACCAAAGAGTTTCAGACCATAGTTTTTCAAACTTAGCGGAGGGTTATTAGATTTTGAAGTAGTATGCCAACACGCACATGTACGACAATAATAGCTTCTAACTAAACCTCCATTATCATATTGAACCGCATGGTCAGCTTTTTCTTTAGTTTCATATTGAATTTTAGAACGATTAGATGCGGGACACTAAATTCCGCTATTAGATTTTGCTTGTCTCTCCCTACGTTTTCGAAAATAATTCATATGCCAACTCCTATCAAGCTTGATAGACGATTTGTCCCTTACAGATAGTATATTTAACCTGCCCTTTTAAGGTTTCACCGATGAATGGTGAATTAGCTGCTTTGGAAGCAAAATGGGAGTCCACAAGGCGGTCAGCCTTAGCATCAAAAATAGTGATGTCCGCTGGACCATTCTCAGCCAAGTAACCTGTTTCAAAGTTGTAAAGCTTGGATGGGTTGTATGTCATTTTTTCAAGCAATTCCATCAAGCTTAACTCACCAGCTTCCACCAAATAGGTCAAGCCAAGAGATAGGGATGTTTCCAAGCCTGTCATACCAGATGGCGCTTTGGTAATATCCTCAACATTTTTTTCATCCGCATGGTGAGGCGCGTGGTCTGTCGCAATAACTGTGATGACGCCTGATTTAAGACCCTCGATAACAGCACGACGGTCTGATTCCAAACGAAGTGGCGGATTCATCTTAGCATTGCTACCTTGTGTCAAAAGGAGCGCTTCGGTCTTAGAGAAATGCTGTGGTGCTACTTCTGCTGTGACTTGCGCACCCAATCTCTGAGCGAACTCCACTACCTTAACACTTTCCTCCTTAGACAAATGCTGAATATGAACATGAGCCTTAGTTGCATAGGCAATCATGACATCACGCGCCATCATAGCATACTCAGCCACCCCAGTCGCACCACAGATATGGAAATGTTCTTTAGCGATATTTTCATTAAAGCCAAGGACACCGTTCAATCCTGGATCTTCCTCATGGAGACTAATAAAGGTATTGAGTTTTTTGGCTTCTTCCATGGCTTCCTTGACAATCTTACTGCTCTCAAGCGGAATACCGTCGTCTGAGAAACCAACCGCACCAGCTTCTAAGAGTGCCTCAAAGTCAGTCAAATCTTGGCCATTAAAGTTTTTAGTAATGGTCGCAACCGTCTTAACATGAATCTTCTCTTTGGCAGCTGACTGGAGAACTTCTTGCAAAGTCTCCACGTCTGAAATGGTTGGACTAGTATTAGCCATCATGACAACCGTTGTAAAACCACCTGCAGCAGCTGCTAGGGCACCCGTATGAATATCTTCTTTATGAGTTTGTCCCGGTTCACGGAAATGAACATGAATATCGACCAAGCCAGGAGCAACTACAAGACCACTAGCATCTATGATTTCTGCTCCTTCTTCCGTGATCTCAGGCGCAATTTTGATAATTTTCCCATCTTGAACTAAGACATCACACACTTGATCCAAACCAGACTTGGGATCCATTACACGACCATTTTTGATTAGTAGCATCTGCTTTCTCCTTTATTCATAGAAATCAACTTGGGTATCCAACAATTTATCCCCATCATAAACAAACTTGGCTGAAAAGAAGGGTTTATCCTCTAAAAGCCATTCAACAAAGGTGTGATCACCTTCCCAAGTTGGCTTGCTCAGAACTTCATCATAAGGAACCCATTCCAGCGTCCCCTCGTTACAATCAATCAAGTCACCCTCAAACTCCGTCACTTTAAAAACATAGGTGTACCAGTCTAAATCTGGTGTAAATTCAGGGAAAGTGATGACACCTTTTAGAACTGGCTTGGCTTTGAGCCCTGTTTCTTCGAGGATTTCACGCGCCGCGCATTCCTGAGGTGTCTCTCCTCTCTCTAACTTACCACCCACACCAATCCATTTCCCTTCATGGACATCATTTGGCTTCTTATTACGATGGAGCATGAGCAATTCTTTTCCATTGTCAATGTAGCAAATTGTCGCTAACTGAGGCATATTTTCTCCTTATCTAAGCCAATCGATTGGCTCTTGTTCTGTTTCTTTTAAGAATGCATTGGCCTTGGAAAAAGGCTTGGAACCCCAAAATCCTCTATAAACTGACAAAGGACTGGGATGGGCTGATTCGATAATCAAGTGATGAGGATTGGTAACTAAGGCCTTCTTCTTACGTGCATAAGCTCCCCAGAGTACAAAAACGACTGGTCTATCTAGATGATTGACCACCTGAATCACAGCATCTGTAAATGGCTCCCATATCTGACCAGCATGACCATTGGCTTGTCCAGCAGGAACAGTCAGACATGCATTAAGAAGTAAGACTCCTTGCTCAGCCCAAGACGTTAAATCATGAGATTTCTTAACTCCGATGTCATCTGCTAATTCTTTCAAGATATTTTGCAAGGATGGCGGAGCTGGGATAGAGTCAGGAACAGAAAAACTCAAACCCTGCGCTTGACCTGGCCCGTGATAGGGATCTTGCCCTAGAATCACCACCTTAACTTCTTCAAGCGGTGTTGTCAAGAGAGACTGAAAAACCTTTTCCTTGGGTGGATAAACAGTCCCCTGACCATAGACCTGATTCATAAACTGATTGATTTTACCGAAATAACCCTCAGGTAATTGCGCCTTAATCAAAGCATGCCAAGACGAGTGTTCCATAGTCGACTCCTTCGTTTTTACTGCCTCTATTATAGCAAAAAGTGGCTTTCTAAACCACTTTTTACAGTTTATCTAAACAATCCAGCAAGTCTTTGTAAGAATGGACTTCGTAAGTAGGCTGGGCTTGTGTGTGATTTTCGAGGTGATGAGAGTTGTACCAGATAGTATCAATCCCCGCATTATTGCCACCTTGAATGTCGGTGGTTAGGGAATCTCCAATCATCAGCGTCTTTTCTTTGCTAAAACCTGCAATCTGTTGGCCAATCTTTTCATAAAAGAGAGCATCAGGTTTTTGTGTTTGCAGCTGTTCTGAGATAAATACTTGATTGAAATAAGGTGCTAGACCAGATTGAGCCAAGCGCCCTGTCTGAATGGCAGTAATGCCATTTGTCGCAGCATACAAGTCAAAATCTCGCTCGATGAGGCTATCCAAGAGTTCATGAACGCCTGAAAAAGTTTGCCCCTGCTGGGCGAGGTAAAATTGGTACCGCTGGGCTAGAAAACTACCGTCTTTTTCCTGTCCAAAATGAGCAAATAAACGAGAAAAGCGCGTGTTAACCAGCTCTTGTTTACTAATTTTCTTTTGCTCCAAGTCCTTCCAGAGAGCCTTGTTCATAGGAACATAATAGTTTTTATAAGCCTGAATATCTGTAACCCCTTCTTCTTTTAGGAGTTGAGTCAAAGCCACATCCTCAGCAGCATCAAAATCAAGAAGAGTGTGGTCGAGGTCGAAGAGTAGAAATTTGTAGGACAATTTGGTTTTTTCCTTTCTAAGATAAACAACTTTCACTTCAGCCAGCTGTTCAATGTAAAAATTTAAAAGTAGTATAGTACCACAAAGAATAATAGTTCTAATGGATTAACTAATCCATACTAATCTAGTGAATTATAGAAAAATCTTCTATAAATTCGAGCAATAGTTAAAATACATACAAATATGACTCCCAAAATAGATAATACTATTTTCACAAAATTCATTTCAGAACCTATGACATAGATATGAAAAAGAGGGGCTAGTCCTACACATAGAGACAATAGATAACTAATAAATCTTATCTCACCAATTCCTGCAATAAAATGTTTCATTTTAGATATTCCAATTTTACCTTTCATCTTTATAATCCACTAACAACTCTATTGACTTCTCTTTTTTTTGAAAAATCTTGACAGCAAATTTACTCCACTTAATGCTACTAAGACTTCAATGGGCAAAAAATAGTAATTCCATATCAAATGAGAAATCAGCAATGTTAGAAATAGTATACAGTCAATATAACTATTCTGAAAATACTCGGTAATTACATAATACAGAAACACCACAACCATCAAAATTAAAACAACCATCATAATACTATTATCCTGTCCTTCTCACTAACGCTATTTCCAAAATTTAATTTTTTTATGACTTAGTAACGCAATTCCAATTAGCAATACACCTAATATAAATAAAAGTATTTCCCAAAATTTATTCTCAGTTTTAATAAAAGGTATAAGATACATACTAACCAATATGGAACTTACTCCTAAAATAGCAAAGACCACTCTGACTCTATCACTTAGTTTAAACATATTTAATTCCCCATAAAATAAGCAAGGGCTACGTTTACTGTAACATTCCCCCGTCTTTATGTAGAGGTAAGCCCCTATCAATACACCTCATCTCTTCTTACTCAATAGCAACATAATTATTTGGTGATACGAGTTTCATAAGATTTCTCCTCTTTAACGTTGCATGGTTAGGATAGTTTCCTAACAGGTAATCGTCAACTTTGTTTATAGTACTTTGTTACCTAGATAAGATATCCTTTCTCTACCTGATTTGATTTTAAAGAGAACTAAGATTTAACCATATCTATCTCACCTCTTATTTTTAAATAATTCATACTCTTTTTCTCTGATAAAGGGAAGTGAAAAATTAGAAAAAATTAGTAGAATTGAAAATAGGTATCCATCTTTTTGGATTGCTAAAACATAGCCTAAAAATAAATAGACAATCAAATCTAGTACAAAAAGAGAAAATATCCTCCTTTTCATCATCTCACTTGAATTAAAGATTCTGTTTAATAGAATCTTTATCGTAGTATCTACACAAATTTTTATCAAAAAGATAAGAGTCAATACACGATTATCAACTGTACCATGAAGAATAAATGGAAATATAGTTAATATAAAACTAGAAATCTCTAAATATTTTATCCAAGGAGATTGAGACATCTTACTTTTAAACTGACTGATTTTCCTATACTCACTAGCTAATCTAGTATCAAAATCTTTACCAATTTTATTAAAGATTAAAAACTCCAGGATAAAAATACTGATTAATACGATATAAGTAGAAACCTTTCCTGGGAAATATTTATTGATTAAAATCGGGAAACTCATTAACAGAATCGAATTTATGGCTAGACAGATAGATACTATTTTATTTTTCACTGAATATATAGGGAGCGATACTATCGAATAGAGAAACGCTAAAAAAAGAAGCAAGAAATACTCCGTGCTGCTAATTAGCGGCGCCCTTAATGATAAAAATAGGTAGGCACCCCACACGATGATATGCGCTTTACGAATTGACTCTAGATTACTCATCTACCTACTCCTAAATCTATTTTAGTTCACATTCTCTTTCCTACAAGTCATAAACGTTTCATGATATTTCCTTCTTCTAGACATAAACCGATTCAGATTAAAGATACAAATATAATGATAAGGCTTTCTTTTACTTTAGACTACCATAAAACAAGGAATCTTTCAACAAAATTCATTGTCAAACTACTACTCTAGAAGATTGTTAGCCCAAATCTTTCAGAATAGAATAATCCTAACTATCGAACACCCTGACTTCATAAATATCCATGTAATTCTAGACCTAGAATTCCTATAAACTAAATATTTTCGTACTCTTCTAAGTAATTGATTGCCTTAAATTTTAATTTTTAAAGAATTCTAAAGATAGAATAGTCCCATCACAATCAATTTTGAATTATTATACTCAATGAAAATCAAAGAGCAAACTAGGAAACTAGCCGCAGGCTG